>DASQNL010000501.1:0-11837 GCA_035644995.1 Pyrinomonadaceae bacterium
TTGGCTTCACCCGTCAGGCGCGGCAGCCGGGTCGTGCCGCGAAAGCGGACGGACACGTTTTGATCGAGCGGGTAGGTGATGGCGACCGTCTCGCGTTGCAGATCGCTCTGCGCCACGACCGCCGGAGCGAACGACGCCAGCAGGAGCAGCGACACGAACACGCCCCGGAGCATTTTTTCGAGCAATGTTTTCTGTGTGCGCGAATACGTCATATAACTTGGCCTCTCGAAAATTATTGGAATCGTGGTGCGCCCGCTTGATGCGGGCGCGGGAGAACGCGAGTTGTCGCCTTGAATGGATGCGCCCGCTGCCCGCGAGAGTTGCCGCGCCGTCCGGCGAAGAGGCCGCCAAAAATTCCGGGCGGCCTCCTCAAGTGTTCCTCCGACTTTCGCGCCGCCCGCCCGCTCCGGCCGCACTCCGACGCTTCCCTACCGACGCCCCGCCCGATGCTCGGCCATCCACTGCACCACCGCGACCGTCACGCCGCACAGCAGCAGGATGTGGATAAAGCCGCCGTTTCCCAACACGACGCCGACGAGCCAGACTCCGAGCAGCGTGAAAGCTATCCCCCAGATCATCAATTCACATTCACCGTCACCGGCTTCAAACTTACCGGAAACTTACGATCCGTTTATTTCACCGCCGCGCTGCCCACGTTCACCGGCAGCCCGACGGCGCGGACGGCGGAACGGTTGGCGTCGCCGCCGATGAGCAGCGGCACGCCCGTACTCGAAATTGACCCGACCAGCGTGCGCAGCGTGCCGTCGCCGCTCGCCGGCTGCGCATTCGGATTTTCTTCGGCGCGCCAGAGCAGCGTCCCGTCGCGGCCGGAGAAACCGAGCGCGAAAGATGCGCCGGAGGCGGCGATCACGTCGAGCGTGCCGTCGTTATTCAGGTGTGCGAAGGTCGCCATGTAAGCGTCGGTCGCGCCTTCGGAAGCCCAGTTGACCTTGCCGGTCGCGCTGATCACGGCGACACGCCCGTTCTTCGTCACCATCACGATCTCGAACACGCCGTCGTTATCGAGGTCGGCGGCGGTGAGCCGCCCGCGCGGCGCGTCCTTCTCCGTGGTGATGCGGCCGAGCGGTTTCATTTCCGAGCCTTCAAAAAAGATCAGGCCGTGTGCGGTGCCGATCACGACGAGCGTGGCGCGCGGCGTAGTGATCACGAGCGGCGGCGTGGTAAACGGCACGTCGAACTTGATCGCGCGCACAATCGAACCGTCGCGGCGGCGGATGTCCAGTTGCCGGTTGTCGAGCGAGTAGGCGATGCCTTGAATGTCGCCGTGCCTGAAAGGAATCGGAGTGCCGATGATCGTGCCGGACAGTTTCGTGCGCGACACGATGCCGCCGCTTTTACCGTCCAAGACGTAGAGCATATCCGGCTCGCTCGTGGCGACGGCGAACTCGGCCGCGCCCGTCTCGCCCTGCATCTGCGCGGCCGTGCCGCCCGCCAGACGCCCCTCCAACGGCGTGCGCCATAATTCGCGCCCCGTCTCGCCGTCTACGCCGCGCACGCCCCCGGCGAAGGCGAAGGCAACCACCGACCGGCTCTCCGCCGAGGCGGGCAGGACGAGCGGCGTGAAAAGATTGCCGCCCGGTTTATCTTTCGTCTCGCCCCCGGCCGGTTTCACGGGCGGTCGCGCCGACCACAACGCCGAACCATCGCTGCCGTCGAGCGCGTAAACCGCGCCGTCGGAGTTGAGCGCGATGAGATCGAGACTCTTGCCCGCGCGCAGACGCGCCGCGAGCGGACGCGCCACCGCGCCGATGACCGCTTGCCAGCCGACATCCGTGGGCGGTCGCATCACCGCCGTGACGGGGGCGACGGGGACGACGGGCACGGGCGGCGCAAGGGGCGTCGCTTCGACGAGGGCGGGCGCGGTGTAGCGTCCCGTCTCAGGCGTGGCGGGCGCGACGCGCCAGTAGTACTTGCCCGGTTGGAGGCCGGTGACTTCGTGTTCGAGTCCGACGACGGCGCGGTCGAACACGATGTCGGTGAAATTTTCGTCCAGCGAAACTTGCAGCCGGTAGCGTCGCGCGCGCGGCTTGGCCGCCCACTTGAGCTTGAGCGACACGGGGTTTTGTGCGGCGGCGGCGGCGGGCGACGATGGCGTCGAGGCCGCGGTTTGCGCGCGGGCGCACAACGGCAGCGAGAGCGCGACGAGCAAACCGAGGCAGAGAGTTTTGCGGTGTAAGTGACCGGGGCGTCTTGGTAGCATCATAGGGCGTCGTTGAGTTTGTAGCCGACGCCGCGCACCGTCAGCACGTAGCGTGGGTTCTTCGGGTCTTGTTCGATCTTCTGTCGTAGCCGATTGATGTGCGGGTCGACGTTGCGTTGATAGCCTTCGTACTCCGTGCTCCACACCTCGTCGAGCAGATCGTTGCGCGACCAGGCGCGTCCCGGTTCGCTCGCGAGGCGTTCGAGAATCTGAAACTCCAGGGGCGTGAGTTCGACGAGCGCGCCGTCGAGCGTCACTTCGTGGCGTCGCTTGTCGATGACGAGGCTCCCGATCTCGATGCGCTGTGGTTGCGTCTCGCCGTCGGGCGGTTCGACCTCGCGCGCCGGGCGTCTGAGCAGAGCTTCGACGCGGAGTTCGAGTTCGCGCGGCTCGAAGGGCTTGGCGAGGTAATCATCCGCGCCCGCTTCAAAACCGGCCACCTTATCGTCGAGTTTATCCTGCGCCGTCAGGAACAGGGTGGGCGTGTTGATGTGTCGCTCGCGGAGTTTGCGTAAGAGTTCGATGCCGCTCATGCCGGGCATCTGCACGTCGAAGATGAAACAATCGTGGCCGCCGCTGAGCGCAGGTTGAAAGGCGTCTTCCGCGCTCTCTTTCTCTTCAACCTCGAAGCCGAGCCGGCGGAAGTAGCCCGCGAGCAGCAGGCGCATGCTCGTTTCGTCATCAACGATCAGGAGTTTTCGGTTCACTTGTTCTCGATTCCCTATGTGTTTGTGCGGAGACCAGACCGATTCCGGTCTGATGCAGATTCGATATATTTTAAGACGCGGCGATTATAAGTCAAAAACCGCATGGTCAAAGAAAAAAGTCTCAGGCTGCGCCCCGCCCGCCCGGCCGCAAGCACGCGGCGCGCCCAACCCGCATGCCGCGCACGGTCAACGGCTTGACGCTCGCGGCGGTGTGTACGTATAGTTTTCGTTCCGTTACGATTAAACTTTAACAACCCTTCCCGGCAGCCTTAACGATTCGCAGTCACGCGCGCGCTCCGAACGATGCACGATCTCCGGCGTTTACTAACTTATCTCAAGCCACACTGGGGAAAGTTCACCCTCGCCACCTTCGCCATGCTGGCCGGCGCGCTCTTGCAGAGCGCCATCGGCGCGCTCATCGTGCCCATCTTCGATCAGGCTTTCAGGCGCGAGGGCGAACCTGAGCCTACCAAGACCCTTTTTGATTTACAACACCTCATTCCCGAATCGAGTTTCGACGCGTGGCGCGTCATCGCCATCCTGCTCATCGTCTTCACGCTCGCCAAAGGCGTGGCCGAATATTTTTCCACCTACCTGATGGCGCGCATCGGGCAGGAATCCGTCCTCCAACTCAGGCAAGACTTATACACGCACCTGCTCACGCAATCGGCCGATTTTTTCGAACGCCACCGCACCAACTATCTCGTCTCGCGCCTCGTTTCTTCGGCGGCGGCCATCGAAGCGGCCGTGACGGGCACGCTGCGCGACATGCTGCGCGAGACGTTCACGCTCATCGCCTTCCTGTCGGCGTCCTTTTATTACTCGTGGCGTCTGACGCTCGGTTCGCTGCTCATCGCGCCGGTCATCGGCGTGCTGACGGCCAAGTTCGGCAAGAACCTGCGCAACCTCGCGCGCGAAACTTACGAAGGCAGCCAACGCCTCGTCGATACGGCGCAGGAATCGCTCGCCAATCATCATATCGTCAAAGCCTATCGCGGCGAAGAACGCGAGCGACGGCGTTTTACCGATGTCGCGCGCCAGATCGTCGGCGCGAATCTGCGCTCGGCGCGCATCAACGGCTTCGCGCCGCCGATCATCGAGTTGATCGGCGTTATCGCCGTCGCCATCCTGCTCTATTTCGGGCGGCGCGAGATCATGTCCGGCCACATGACCCCGGCGCAGTTTCTCACGTTCCTCTTCTTCCTCTTCTCCAGCTACGATCCGATGCGCAAACTCGCGCGCCTGCAAAACGCCTTGGAGGTCGCGCTCGCCGCCGCGCGCCACGTCTGGGAAGTGATGGACGAAAACAAGGAAACAATCGAGCGCGCCGACGCCGTCGAACTGAAGCCGCTCGGCGACGCCATCGAACTGCGCGACGTTTCTTTCGAATACGCCAACAGCGAGGAACGCACGGTGCTGCGCGCGGTTAATTTGCGCATCGCGTCGGGGCAGATGGTCGCGCTCGTCGGCGAGTCGGGCGGCGGCAAGTCAACGCTCTCAAAGCTCATCCTGCGCTTTCACGACCCTGTCTCCGGCCAGGTTCTCTGGGACGGCACAGACCTGCGCGACGCGAGCCTCAAGAGCCTGCGCCGCAACATCGGACTCGTCACGCAAGAGACCGTCCTCTTCAACGACACGGTGCGCTACAACATCTCTTACAGTCGGCCGGACGCCACCGACGAGCAGATTCGAGAAGCGGCGCGCGTCGCCTTTGCCGATGATTTCATCGCGGAGTTGCCCGACGGCTACGACACCATCGTCGGCGAGCGCGGCATCTTTCTCTCCGGCGGGCAGCGGCAGCGTCTCGCCATTGCGCGCGCCGTGCTGGCCGACGCCTCCGTGCTCGTGCTCGACGAAGCCACCTCCGCGCTCGACGCCGAATCCGAACGACTCGTGCAAAAAGCTCTCGCCAACCTGACGCGCAATCGCACCACCCTCGTCATCGCGCACCGCCTGTCCACCATCCGGCGCGCGGATTTGATCGTCGTCATGGAGCGCGGCCGCGTTATCGAAATGGGCAGGCACGAGGAACTGTTGACGCAGAGCGGAGCATACAAAAAACTCTACGAGCTGCAATTCGCCGATGAAGAGGAGGAGGCAGTAGTTAGCCCGTAGTCCGTGATCAGTTGTCAGTTGTCAGTTGTCCGTGGTCAGTTGTTCACGTTCAACCGTCGTCGGGGAAACATTAAAGTCAACAATCGGCAAATGACAAAGAACAACTGACAACTGACCACGGACGACTGACCAACACTTATGAAATCAATGACCGGGTTCGGGCGCGGCACGGCGGCGGGCGAGAATTTCAACGTCTCCGTCGATCTCAAGACCGTCAACAACCGATTTCTCGACATCCATCTGCGCGCGGGCGCGGAATTGTCGAGTCTGGAAACCATGATCCGCCGCCGCATCGGCGAACAACTCTCGCGCGGGCGCGTGGACGCCACCATCGTGATCGACCGCACGGGCGAAATCGCCTACGAGATGAACCGGCCGCTCATCACGGGGTTCATCGAGGCGATGCGCTCCGTGCAGCAGGAGTTCGCCTTGACGGGCGAACCGGACATCAACGTGCTCGCGCGGCTGCCCGGCGCGTTGCAACCCGTGCGCGACGGCAATCTGACGGATGCGATGAAGGAAGGCATTGAACGCGCCGTGGGCGAGGCGTTGGCCGAGTTGAACCGGATGCGCGGGAGCGAGGGCGAGGCGTTGGCCGCCGAGATGCACTCGCGGCTCGACGAGATCGAGCGGCAAGTGCCCGTGATCGAAGCCGTCGCCAACGATCTCATCGAATCTTACCGCTCGCGCTTGCAGCGACGCATCAGCGAACTGCTGGTGCGCGACGGACTCGAAATCGTCGAAATCGATCAGGGCAGGCTCGCGCAGGAGGTCGCCTATCTCGCCGACCGCAGCGACATCAGCGAAGAACTCGCGCGTTTGCGCAGCCACGTCAAACAGTTTCGCGAGATCATCGACAGCGAAGGCGACACGGGCAAGCGGCTGGATTTTCTCTTACAGGAATTCAACCGCGAGGCGAACACGGTGCTCTCGAAATCAACCGACATGTCGATCAAAGAGGCCGCGCTGGCGATCAAGGCGGAAGTGGAGAAATTGCGCGAGCAGGTGCAAAACGTTGAGTGAGACGGTGAAAACGGAAACAGCGGGGTCGGCCGCGCCGGTCGAATCGGAGCGCGGCATTCTCTTTGTCATCAGTTCGCCTTCGGGCGGCGGCAAGGGCACGCTCGTGCGCCGCATCCAGACGCACGTGCCCCGCCTCGGCTATTCCGTCTCGTGGACGACGCGCGCCCCGCGACAGGGCGAGGTGAACGCGCGCGACTATCATTTCGTCAGCCTCGAAGAGTTCACGGCGGCGCGCGAGCGCGGCGAGTTTCTCGAATGGGCTTCGGTGCACGGAAACTTTTACGGCACGTCGCGCACGGTGGTCGAGCGCGAGTTGAGCGTGGGGCGCGACATCATATTGGAGATCGACGTGCAGGGCGCGGCCTCCGTCCGCCGCGTCGGCATCGAGGCCGTGAGCGTCTTTATCCTGCCGCCGTCGTTCGAGATACTGCGCCGTCGTCTGACCGGGAGACAGTCGGAAAACTCCGCCTCGCTCGCGTTGCGCTTGCGAAATTCGCGCGGCGAGGTGGAACATTATCGGGAGTTCGACTACGTGGTGCTCAACGACGATGTTGACCGCGCCGCGACGCAACTGGCCTCAATCGTGTATGCTGAGAGGGCGCGCCGTGTGCGACAGGAGCGACTCGCCGAGCGCGTGCTCGCCACTTTCCCCTAACCGGCGGAAATTTGTCGCAGCCCGGACGCCGTTTCGAGTGAACTTATTTTAAAACTTATCAGAAGCACCGGCTTATCCGGCGAGGATCAAAACTAAGATGGCTAAAGCAACCCAAGCGAGCAAAGAAGAAGTTACCGAAGTAGTCGAGGAAAGAGTGCATCCTTTTTTGGATTCCAAGTACCGCATGATCATCGTCGCCGCGCAGCGCAGCAAGCAACTACAGCGCGGCGCGCGCCCGCGCATCGAGATGGACACGCAGCAACACAAGCACACCCGCGTCGCCCTGATGGAAGTCGAGCAGGGGAAAATCGACTTCACCATCAAAGACGCGGAGTGAACCGGCAACCTCACTTTTAACAACTGGATTTCAACGGAGAGACGGCGGCACGCTCGCGCACCAATCGAGATAAGCGGCCTCGACCGCCCGCGCCTCCCGCTCCCGCGTGATCTGCTCGTAAGCCTCCATCCTCGCCCTCGCATCGAACTTTTGGCCGCGCGCTAAAAACGTCAGGTACTCGCGCGCGTAGTTGAAACTGAACGACAGCAGACCCGCCCTTTGAAATTGCCTGACGTGCGCCGCCTCGTGCGCCAGCAGCCAACCGGGCATCGCCAACTCTCCACGCACATTCCTCCCGACCATTTTCCGCGAGACGAAAATGTGACGCCCGATGGTGATCGCCCCGACGCGCAAGATTCTCGTCAGCCCTTCAGACCAAAATCCCGCGTGGACGAAAAGCACGGGCAAACGCAGTTTCTCGTCCCGTTCATACGAACGAAAAAACCGTTCGAGCCGCGCCTGAGATTCCTCCGCCAGTCGCATAGCAGAAAAGGTCGTGAAGCGTGAATCGTGAACGGATGAGAGCAGTTTTTCTCTCTTCACGATTGACGATTCACGATTCAAGGCTTTTACATATTCTTGTAGTCGGGGCCGCCGCCGCCTTCGGGCGTGACCCAGTTGATGATCTGGTAGGGATCCATGATGTCGCAGGTCTTGCAGTGGACGCAGTTGGAGAAGTTGATCTGCAACCGACGCTTGCCCGCGGCGGCGGGGTCTTCGACCATCTCGTAGACGGCCGCCGGGCAGAATCGCTGGCAGGGGTTGCCGTATTCTTCGGCGCAACGCTCGGCGCAGATGTTGGTGTCGAGCACGTGCAGGTGCGCGGGCTGATCCTCGTCGTGGCCGACGGCCGCGTGATACACGTCCGTGAGCTTGTTGAAAGTGAGTTTGCCGTCGAAGCGCAGGCCGTCGTAGCGTTGCTCAATCGCATCGCCCTGGTAGCCGTAGGCGGAGAGTTTTTTCAGCGCGACGTGCCCCGGCTCAGATGAAGCGCGGTCGAACAAACCCCACGAACGGCCGCCCGTCAGGAATTGCAAACCGGCGTTGGCGATCCCTAGCCAGCGGCCTCTGCGAAAGCCCGCGTGAAAATTTCTCACCTTGCGCAACTCCGGCATGATCCAGCTTTCCTTGACGAGCGTTTCATAACGCGCTAACTGCCGCGCCGAAAAATCTCCGGCGAGTAACGCCTCGAAGATCGTCTCGGCGGCGAGCATGCCGCTCTTGATGGCCGTGTGAATGCCCTTGAGGCGTTGGGAATTGAGGAAGCCCGCGCAATCGCCGACGAGCAGCACGCCGTCGGCGTAAAGTTGCGGCATCGCGTAGAAGCCGCCCGCGGCGATGGTCTTCGCGCCGTAGCGCAGGAGCTTGCCGCCTTCGAGAATCTTGGCGATGGCCGGGTGTTGTTTGAAACGTTGAAACTCGGCGTGCGGGTCGAGCAGCGGGTCTTCGTAGTCGAGGCCGGTGACGTAGCCGAGGTTGAGAATGCGGTTCTGCATCCCGTAAATCCACCCGCCGCCGTAAGTGTGCGCGTCGGACGGGTAGCCGAGCGTGTGCGTAACGCGCCCCGCCGGGTAACGGTCGTCGGGCAACTCCCAGAGTTCCTTAACGCCGAGACTGTACACCTGCGGCTCGCGCCCGTCGTTCAGATTCAGACGCTGCGACAAACTCTTGGTGAGCGAGCCGCGCGGCCCCTCGCCGAGCACCGTCACTTTCGCCAGCAGGTCAACGCCCGGCTCGTAATTCGCCTTTTGCTTCCCTTCACGGTTGATGCCCTTGTCGCCCGTGCGCACGCCGACAACAGCGTCGCGCTCGTCGTAGAGCATCTCCGCGCCCGGAAACTCCGGGAAGATGTTGACGCCCGCCTCCTCGCACTTTTCGCCGAGCCACGCGACGAGTTTGTTGAGAGAGACGATGTAGTAGCCGTGGTTCTTGAGCGGCGGCGGCGTGACGGGCGAACGAATCGCGCGCGTCTTCGTGAGGTACAAAAACTCGTCCTCTTTGACCGGCGACTCGACCGGCGCACCCTGCTCGATGAAATCCGGGATCAACTCGCCGAGCGCGCGCGGATCCATCACCGCGCCCGACAAAATGTGCGCTCCAACCGCCGCGCCCTTCTCGATCACGCCGATCTCAAGTTCGCCGAGGGGCTTGCCCTCGCGCTTACCCGCCGCGACGGCCTCGTTGTGCTCTTTCACCAGACGCGCCAGGTGCAGCGCGCCGCTCAAGTTCGCCGGCCCCGCGCCGACGAACACCACGTCCATCTCTAAACTCTCTCGTTCCATGCTTCGCTCCAGACGAACCGGCCAAACCCAGTAGCGTTAAAAAAGTCGCGCGGTCGAAGCCCGACGCTCCAACGCGGCGCGTTGATCAAAAGCGGAATGAATGGTTATTCATTTCTCACAGTATAACAAAAGCCCGTCCGCCCTCGAAGCCGCCGCGCAAGCGAGACGCCGGAAGGCCGGTCGCGCCTCAGTTTCCCACGGCCGCGTTCCCGTGGCCTTGTGCATCCGGCGCGGTTGGGCGGTAGAATGGACGCAAACAAAAAGAGAGAAAGGACAAGGGGAATGTCGGAACACAAGCACACGAATCGTCTGCAAAACGAGACCAGCCCGTATCTCTTGCAACACGCGCACAACCCGGTGGACTGGTATCCGTGGGGCGAAGAAGCGTTGGCGAAAGCGCGCGCCGAGAACAAACCGATCCTGCTCAGCATCGGTTATTCGGCCTGTCACTGGTGTCACGTGATGGAGCGCGAATCTTTCGAGAACGAGGAGATCGCCGGGTTGATGAACGACAACTTCGTCAACATCAAAGTTGACCGCGAGGAGCGACCAGACCTCGACCAGATTTATATGAACGCCGTGCAGTTGATGCTCGGCCACGGCGGCTGGCCGCTCACGGTCTTTCTCACGCCCGACCTCGTCCCCTTCTACGGCGGCACATACTTCCCGCCCGAAGATCGTTACAACCTCCCCGGCTTCCCGCGCGTCGTCGCGGGCGTGGCCGACGCCTACCGCTCCCGACCCGACGAGATCGCGGAAACCACTTCGAATTTTCTGAACGAACTGCGCCGCATGAACGTGGCGCACGAGTCGGACGAACCGCTGAACACTCAACTGCTCGATACGGCTCGCAGCGCGCTCGCGCGAACCTACGACCGGCGGCACGGCGGTTTCGGCGGCGCGCCGAAGTTTCCCGCGTCAATGAATCTGGAATTTCTCTTGCGGACGCACCTGCGCACCGGCGACCGTGAAGCTCTCGACATGGTGACGCACACCTGTCGCAAGATGGCCGAAGGCGGTCTCTACGATCAACTCGGCGGCGGCTTCCATCGCTACTCGACCGATGCCCACTGGCTCGTACCGCACTTCGAGAAGATGCTCTACGACAACGCGCTCTTGTCGCGCCTCTACCTGCACGCTTATCAGGTGACGGGCGAAGAGTTCTTCCGCCGCATCGCCGTCGAGACGTTCGATTATGTCGCCCGCGAGATGACCGACGAGGGCGGCGCGTTCTACTCGACGCAGGACGCCGACTCGGAAGGCGTCGAAGGTAAGTTCTTCGTCTGGACAATTCAAGAGATCGACGAACTGCTCGGCGCGGAGGACGGCCGGCTGGTCTCGGCCTATTACGGCGCGACGGCCGGAGGAAACTTCGAAGAGAAGAACATTCTGAACGTGCCGCGCCCGGCGCAGGCGGTGGCCGCCGAGTTGAACGTGACGGTCGAACGCCTGCACGAAGTTGTCGCACGCAGCCGCCCGCTGCTCTACGCGGCGCGGGAAAAAAGAATCAAGCCCGGCCGTGACGAGAAGGCCATCGCCGCGTGGAACGGGATGATGCTCACGAGCTTTGCCGAAGCCGCCTCCGTCCTCGAACGCGCCGACTACCGGCGGATCGCTGAACGCAACGCCGATTTCATTCTCGGCACGTTGCGAAGCGAGGGCGCGCTGCTCCACGTCTACAAAGACGGGCAGGCCAAGCATCACGGCTATCTCGACGATTATGCCTGCGTCGCCTCCGGCCTGCTCTCGCTCTACGAGGCGACCGGCACGACGCGCTGGCTCCGCGAGTGTCTCACTCTCACCGAACAGATGTGCGAGGAATTTTGGGACGAGGCCGAGGGCGGATTTTTCTATACGAGCGCGAAGGGCGAGCGTCTGATCGTCCGCAACAAGGATTTCATGGACAACGCCACGCCCGCCGGAAATTCCGTGGCCGCCGAACTGCTCCTTCGTCTCGCGCTCCTCACGGAAAATCAGGAGTACGGCCGCCGCGCCGTCACCGTCTTCCGGCTGCTGCGCGACCAGATGGCGCGCTACCCCTCCGCCTTCGGCTACCTGCTCGGCGCGCTCGATTTTTATCTCTCGACGCCGAAAGAGATCGTGATCATCGGGCGCGAAGGAGCGGACGACTCGCTCGCCCTGCTGCGCGAAGTCTGGAAACGCTACTTGCCGAATAAAGTCGTCGCTCAATCGGCGGAGAACGACGAGGCGGCGGCGGGCGTCGTCCCGCTCTTGCGCGACCGACCCGCGCTCGGCGGCCGGGCGACCGTCTATGTCTGTGAAAACTATAGCTGTCTCCAACCCGTAACCGCGCCCGCCGAACTCGCGGCGCAGTTGGACACGGCCGGAGCGAAGGGCGCGCCCATCGTCTAGGGCGCGCCCCTCGCCTGACGCGCCACGTCTTCGCGGTTCTTTCGCACGCCCCTTTTTAAGAGCTCCCGCCACACCGTGCGCGGGCGAACCGGCAAGCCGTTTTAACCCGAAAGCCGACGGCTTG
>DASQNL010000502.1:0-2634 GCA_035644995.1 Pyrinomonadaceae bacterium
ACGCGCCGCGCGCTGCGTTCGACGCCGCGGCCGCGTCCGCGCTTTTGGTTGCGCCGGTCATGGGCAACGGCGCGGCGTTAGCGTTAAGGGTCGGCGCAGTGTCGGTGGTTGTCGTCGCAGCGTTAGCGGTTGTCGTCCCAGCGTTAGTGGTCGTCGTGTCCGCGCTCGTCGTCGCCGTCGCAGTTGTCTGCGGGGCGGGCGGCGGTTCGGGCGCGGTCGTCGAGGTGATGATCGGCATGCTGCCGACGGGCGGCGGGCAGGCCGCCTCGCTCAAACTTTCCCGGTGCGACGCCACCGTGCGCCAGGCCCGCGAGCGCGCGAAATTCCACGCGCGCCAATCCTCGCCGGGCGCACGCTCCGTCCAGCGGCGGGAAAGCGCGCGCGCCGCGTAGCAACGCTCGTCGCGGCCGAGCGAAGGCAGCGCGGAGACGAGCGCGGGCACGGCGTCGGCGCTCAGCGAGGCGGCATACGCCGCATCGAAGGAACGCCCCGCCCGCGCGTGCTCGGCGTTGGCGCGCACGATGTAAGCATCAGGGTTGACGAAGTGCAGGAGCGCGACGGTAACGAAGGCGGCGACGAGCGCGCCGCAGGCGAACCGCCGGCGCGCGTTCTGCACGAGCACCGTCCACGCGAACCACACGAAGACGAGGCCGAGCCACAGCATAAACGCGGTCGTGTAGAGACGCAGTTCCGTCAGCCCGTACTCGCTCTGGTAGAGCCGCATGCGCGCCACCGCCGAAGCCATGATGACGAACAGCAGCCCGACCTGCGCCCCGGCCAGCGGGCGAAAGATGCGCCCGGCCGCCGCGCTGTTTTTTCTGAGCAGCGCGTGCGCGCCGAGCAGTAGCGGCAACACCAGCCCCGCCACCCAGGTCAACTCGAAGAAGCCGCGCCGCGCATACTCCGAGTAGGTCAACTCCGTGATCGACATGACGCGCGCCGCGCCGCCGAAGAAGTAGCGAAACTGCACGATGACGAAGCAGGCGAACAAGACGTTCAGCGACCCCAGCACGACGCCCACTTCGACCGCGCCAAGCGAAAATTCTCGCGCCGCCGTTGCAGGAGGCGACACCCCCAACGTCGCGCCGCCGGCCTCCACGCTTGCGGCTCCGACGCCCTCCCGCTTCTCGCCGACGACGCCGTGCGCCTTTTCTTCCTCAAGGCCGCTCCGGCCGTCCGCCGTCGCGCCGCCTTCGCTCACGACGCTCTCCGGCGGCCGCCTGTGCTCGTTCGAGTCGGCCGCCGCGCCGGGTCGTTCCCTGTCGTCAGCCGTGATCGAAGTGTAGGCGACGGGCGCGGCGTCGGAGGCCGCGCCCGTCGTCTCTTCGGTCAACGTCATGCCGCGCAGGAAGCCGCCCGTCATCCACGCGAACATGAGCATCAGGAAGAAGTGCGAGAACAGCACGCCGGTGTCGATTTGGAACGTCTGCCGCATGATGCCCTCGAACACGGCGTCGGCCGCCATCAACAGCGCGCCGAAGATAAACAAGAGCGGCACGGCGATGACCAGCCCGCGCGCCGCCGCCCACGCATGACGCATCGCGCCGCCGCGCGGGATCGTCGCCCACTTCACGTCGCTCATGATGAGCGGCAAACTCCCGAACAGCGCGTCGAACGCCGCGTGTCCCAGACCCAGAGCGTAATCGGCCAAGCCCCCCAGCCGTATCGCCCGCCCCCGCACGCGCCACGCGAGCAACGCGAAGGCGACGAACAACGCCAGCCCGTCGAGCCACTTCAGCGTCGCCGAATCGCGCCACGCGAACGCCGCCGCGAAGAAGCCGATGGGCGCGAGCAACCACCCGCCGTCCGCGCGCCAACTCGCGCGCCCCCCGGAGCGCGCGTGCAAAAACCACATCGCCGCCGCGAGCGCGCCCGTCCACAGGAAGACGTTCAAGCCCCACGGCGTCTGTCTGAGCAACGCGTTGCCGAGCACGCCCAGCACCAACGCCGCTTCCAGAATGTTCAATCCCAACTTCGTCCGATTGCTCATACGCCCTCCCACTTCGGTTTAACCCTGCCGCCGTGACACGTTCCTTCCCCGCGCTTGTTCCCGCGTCGAGCGCGCCGCCGCTTTCATGTCCGCCGGCGTCGCTCTCAACTTCCCCTCTATCGCCGCGCCGACCGCGCCCGCATCACACCGCCACGGCGGCAACCGGCACGCGGCCGAAACGGCGTTCGCGGCCGTGAAACTCCGCGACCGCCGACGCGAGATCGTCCGCCGTGAAGTCAGGCCACATCCGCCGCGTGAAATAGAGTTCGGCATACGCGCTCTCCCACAACAAAAAATCGCTCACGCGCTGTTCGCCGCCCGTGCGAATCAACAAATCCACGTCGCGCGCGGGCGCGTCGTCGTGCAACGCGCGACCGAGCAGCGACGCAAACTCTTCACGCGTCACCATGCTGGTCGATCTCCGTTCGGAGTTCAAAACTTTCGCCGCCCGCAAAATCGCCTCGCGCGATGAATAATCAACCGCGAGTCGCAGCCGGAGCGCGCGCCCGCCGGCAGTGCGCGCTTCCGCCCGCTCGATGGCTGCGCGGAGCCGCGGCGTCAAGCGGTCGCGCCGCCCGACGACGCTGAGGCGCACGCCCCGCTCCCGTAGTTGCTCCGTCTTCGCGTTCAGATAGCGGCGCAGG
>DASQNL010000503.1:0-9722 GCA_035644995.1 Pyrinomonadaceae bacterium
CGCTCTGCGCGAATGCTCCGACCTGCGCGCCGCCCGCTTCGACCTGTTGCGCGAAGGCGCGCGCGCTCTCGGCGGTGAGTCTTATTTCAATTTTACGTCGGGCTACACGGAGGCGGGGGTCGAGAGTTTGAGCGCGGGCGCGGAGGATTTTCTCGCCCGCACCGCGCCCGCTTATGCCGCGAAGTTGTTCGAGTGGTCTGTGCGTCACCTGCCCGCCGCGTTCGCCCGCGCGCCGGTTTACGCCGACGGCCGCTTCTTCGCGCGACTTACCGATCTCGATGCCTTCTTCCCCGCCGGGGAACTGCGCGCCGCTTACGAGGCGACGCTCGGCGGGCTGGGCATTCGCGCCGGGCGACAATCCAACGTGCACGTCGAAACGAGCGCGGCCGCGCACGGCGGCGCGCGCGTCGCGTGTTTAGCCGTGCAGCCGCCGGAGGATGTGCGTCTCGTTTATCAAAGCGAGGGCGGCGCGAGTTACTACCAAAAGTTTTTCGAGGCGGCGGGACGCGTCCAGCACTTCGCCTGGGTCTCGCGCGACCTGGCCGCGCGTTATCCCGAACTCGTCTACGCGCCCGACGAGACGACGCGCGCGGGCTTCGCTTTATTCTTCGGCGATCTTCTCACCGATGCGTCGTGGCTCGCCGCCCACAGGAACGTGCGGCCTGCGGAGGCGAGCCGGATCGCGCGCTCCTTCGCCTTGGTCGAGTTGCACCGCACGCGCCTCGCCTGCGTTCGCCTCGCGCAACAGCGCGTGCTGGAACAGGCGACCGACGCGCGCTCCGAACATCTCGCCGAATCGTATGCCACGGCTCTCGAAGAGGCGTCCGGCTTTCGCGCCCACCCGTCTCTCTTCCTGCAAGATTTAATTCCCGACGACCTGCCGGAACGGCGCGGCGAGAGCGCGACGCTGCCGCCCATCGTATATTTGCGCGCCCGTCTGTTCGCCGCCGCGCTCGGCGAATATTTTCGCACGCGCCACGGTCATCGCTGGTGGTCAACCAACAAAGCGGCCGACGAGTTGATCGACATGTGGAACACGGGTTCGCGCTACACGGTCGAGGAGTTGGCTTCGCTCGTCGGACTCGGCGCATTGAACTTCGACCTGCCGGCCGACTTGATCACTTCGGCTCTCACAAGCGAATGAAACGGATGCGACGCGTGCGCGTGCGCCTCGCGGCGCGTGAACATTATGAGATTGAGATCGGCGCGAACGCGCTCGACGGCATCGGCCGCACTGCGCGCCGCACGCTCTCGCCGCACGCACGCCGCATCGCCCTCATCTCGAACGCGCGCGTCTTCAACCTCTACGGCGCGGGCGTCGTTCGCCGCTTGCGCGCCGAGGGGTTCGACGTTTCGCACTGGTTGATGGGTGATGGCGAGCATCACAAAAATCTCAGGACGGCGGAGCGCGCCCTCGCGTTTTTTGCCGGGAGTAAACTTGAGCGGACGGACGCGGTCGTCGCGCTCGGCGGCGGGGTGGTGGGCGATCTCGCGGGCTTCGCGGCGGCCGTCTACCTGCGCGGCATCGCTTTCCTGCAAGCCCCGACCACGCTGCTCGCGCAAATCGACGCCTCCGTCGGCGGCAAAACGGCCGTCAACACGCGCGAAGGGAAAAATTTGATCGGGGCGTTTCATCAACCGCGCGCCGTCGTCATCTCGACGGAGACTCTGCTCACGCTCCCGCCGCGCGAACTGACCGCCGGGTGGTGCGAGGCGATCAAGCAGGGCGCGGTCGGCAGCAGCAGCTTGTTTGAACGGACGCGCCGGTTTCTGGTCGCGGCACGGATAGCCGAAACCACGTCCGATGAGAAACGCGCTGAGCGGCGCGCGGACGAACTCGCCCGCCTGATCGCCGCGCAGTGCTCATTCAAAGCGAAGATCGTGGCCGACGACGAGCGCGAAGACGTGGGGCGCACCGACGCGCTCTCGCGGCGCATCCTCAACTTCGGCCACACCACCGCCCACGCCCTCGAAGCCGTCACGCGTTACAGGCGTTTTCGTCACGGCGAGGCGGTCGGCTACGGGATGCTCGTCGCGGCTGAAATTTCAAACAGGCTAGGCATGCTCGACGCTTCGGAGTTAGAATCCCTGCGCGCTTGCGTGCGCCTCGCAGGTCGTTTGCCCCGCGCCGCCGACCTGGATGAGCGCGCCATCTTGCGCGCCGTTGCTTCCGACAAAAAGAGCGTCGGCGGCCGCATCCGCTGGGTGCTGCTCGAACGCATCGGGCGGGCGCGCATCGTTGACGGGCAGGAGATTTCGCCGCGCGTCGTGCGCGACGCGCTCCGTGCCGCGCTGGCCGAAAATTCGACAGACAACTAAGTGAGGGCTAACTGAAATGAGTCAGGTGCGAGACGGACATTCGGGCGCGCGCGGAACGTGCGAGCGCGGCGGCTCGCGCCTCAATTTTCTGATCTCGATGGCGGTCATCGCGGCGGTCGCCTACGCGGGCTACCAGTACGTGCCCGTCGCTTATCAGGCTTCGCAACTGAAAGTCTTCATGCAGGACACGGTGAACAATGCGGTCATCACGGGCAAGGACGCGCGCTGGGTTGAGGATCAGTTGCGCCGCAGCCTCACGACTTACGGCGTGCCTCCCGATGCGCGCGTCACCGTCGGCAACCGCGAGTCGCGGGTTGAGGCGCGCGTCGAATACACCATCCCCGTCCCGCTCCTGGTGACGACCTACGAATACAAATTCGACCACGCCGCGAGCAGCAACAATCTACTGTCCGGCGGAGGATAAGGCGAAGTCGTAAAGCGGAAAGGCGAAGGGCGAAAGTGAAGCGGATGAGCCGCCTGACTTTCGCCCTTCGCCTTTCTATCTTCGACTCTCGTTTACGCCGCGACGACTTTCTTCTGCTCTCGTTTACGCCGCCGCGACTTTCGCGCCGAGCGAGCTTTGCAGTTGGACATAAGCCGTGGGCGCGCTGGCGAGCCACGTGGTCGGGCACACGCCGCAACGCTCGCAGGTGGAAACTGAGGGACACGGCGCGGTTGATTTCGCGATCTGCGCGCGTTCGTGTTCGCGCTGCATGAACTCGCGTCCGAGTCCGGCGTCAACGATCTCCCAGGGCAGGAATTCTTCGTAGGCGCGGGCGCGGCTGGTGTGGAAGGCCGGGTCGAATTGCGTCTCGCGTAAGGCCGCGCCCAGGTCGCCGCCGTTTCGCGCCATCGTTTCGATGACGCGGCTGACGGAGCGGTCGCCCGATGAGAACAACGCTTGCTCATGCGCGATGCGCGCCGACATCGCGCGCACCTCGACGTTCGGAATCCGCGCCAGTTGCTTCGAAACCCATTTCAAACGCCGCTTGAGTTCGCGCTCCTCGCAAATCGGCTCCCACTGGAACGGCGTATTCGGCTTCGGCACAAACCCGTTTAAGGCGGGGATGATTTTACCCACGCGCCCGAACCGCTTGCCCGCTTCGAGCATCCTGTCCTTGATGCGTTCGACGAGCCGCACCATCTCCACCAAATCTTCGTCGGTCTCCGTCGGCAAACCGACCATCAGGTAGAGTTTGATGGTCAACATGCCGCGGTCGAAGACCGCCCCGCAGATTTCGACGATCTCGTCGTTCGTCAAATTCTTGTTGATAACTTTGCGCAGGCGATCCGAACCCGTCTCCGGCGCAACCGCGATCTGCTGATCGCGCGATTCGACGAGCGCATCCAGCAATTCATCCTCGATCTGATCGAGGCGGAGCGAGGAGACGGAGATGCGGAAATTCATCTCGCGGAGTCCCTGCAAGATTTCGCTGATCTCCGGGTGATCGCAGACGGCCGTCGAGACCAGACCGATCTTGTCCGTCCGGCCGCGCCACTCGGCGGCCTTCGCCAGCACGTCGCGCGCGGGCACGACGCGCGGCGGCCAGTAGTTAAAGCCCGCCCAGCAGAAACGACACCCTTGCGAGCAGCCGCGCGAAATCTCGATCAGGAAACGCTCGCCCATCTCCGCTTCCGGCGCCCACACCACGGTCGAAGGCGCAAAGACGTTTTGCCGGCGCAGGCTCTCCGCGATCTCCACGTCGCCGCGCCGCATCGCGCGCCTGAGAGTTCCTTCCTTCGGATTCTCGGCCGCCACCGCGCGCCCGACGCGCATGGGCACGCCCGGCTGCTTCGGCGTGTAAGACTCGATTGCGCCTGCCGCGTCGTAGCGCACGTCGTAGAGCGACGGCACGTAGAAGCCTCGGCCGCGACGTGCGAGCGCGAGCAGCAAATCCTCCTTCGCGCCTTCGTTCGCCATGATCGCGTCAACCAACTGCGGCACGAGCACTTCGCCCTCGCCGACGCCGACGACATCCGTGAAATCCGCGATGGGTTCGGGATTGAGAAACGACGCCGCGCCGCCCATCACGATGAGCGGGTCGTGGTGCGTGCGCTCGTGGAAGCGCAGCGGCACGCCGCCGAGTTTGAGCAGCCGCGCCATGTTCAAGTAATCGGTCTCGAAGGAGATCGAGAAGGCCAGCACGTCGAAGTCGCCGACGGGCGTCTGCGTCTCCAGGGAGAGCAGCGGCGTGTTCGTCTTCTCATACTCGCGCAACTCCGTCTCATCCGGCAGAAACACACGCTCGCAGGAGACTTCGGGAATTTCGTTGAAAATCTCGTAGACGGCGTGAAAGCCCAGATTCGCCATCCCGACCGCGTACACGTTCGGGTAACACAGCGCAACGCGCAAAGCGGCTCCGCGCTTGACGATGTAGCCCTCTTCCGTGGAGAGCCGTCTCCTGTAACTTTCGACGATTTTCTTCATTAAAAAGCTGTCAGCGGTCAGTTGTCCGTGGTCAGTTGTTGACTGTATTTGATGCCGAATCCCGGCTTTAAGAGGCTTCCCGCCATAGACAAACAACGGACAACTGACAACTGACTACTGACAAATTATGGACAACTGACTACGGACGACTGACGAATTACTGATTCGTCCCTTCGAGAAACGCCTTCAGTTTGCGCGAACGCGAGGGATGACGCAACTTGCGCAGAGCCTTCGCCTCGATCTGCCGGATGCGCTCGCGCGTGACGGCGAAGTGCTGGCCGACCTCTTCGAGCGTGTGCTCCGACCCGGTCGTGCCCAGCCCGAAGCGCATCTTGATGACCTTTTCTTCGCGCGGCGTGAGCGTCGCCAGCACCTCATCCGTGATCATACGCAGGTTCGCCGCCACGACGGCATCGGCCGGGTTCAAAATCGAACGGTCTTCGATGAAGTCGCCGAGGTGCGAATCTTCCTCTTCGCCGATGGGCGTCTCCAGAGAGATCGGCTCTTGCGCGATCTTCAGAACCTTCCGCACCTTCGAGACGGGGATGTCCATCTTGCGCGCGATCTCCTCGCTCGTCGGCTCGCGCCCGAGTTCCTGCACGAGCGCGCGCGAGGTGCGAATCAGCTTATTGATCGTCTCGATCATGTGGACGGGGATACGGATGGTGCGCGCCTGATCGGCAATGGCGCGCGTGATCGCCTGTCGAATCCACCACGTCGCGTAGGTGGAGAACTTGTAGCCGCGCCGCCACTCGAATTTGTCCACGGCCTTCATCAAGCCGATGTTGCCCTCTTGAATGAGGTCGAGAAACTGGAGGCCGCGGTTCGTGTACTTCTTCGCAATCGAGACGACGAGACGCAGGTTCGCCTCGATCAGTTCGCGCTTGGCCTGTCCCGTCTCGTGTTCGCCGACGACGATGGCTTGGAGCGAACGCCTGATCTCGACCGTCGAGATGAGCGTGTCCGTCTCAATCTGCTGAAGTTTACGTTTCGCCGCCGCGATGTGCCGCTTGTAATCGCGTTCCTCTTCCGGCTTGACGCGTCGCTTGCCGAGCCGCTCGGTATACTTGTCTATGTCGCGTTCGGCGTTGCGCGCCTCTTTGGCGACGGCGCGAATCGCGCCGATCATGCGCTGGCGCGCGCGCTCGGTCAGGTTCAACTGCCCGATCTCGTGCGCGATCTCAAGCCGCGAGCGCGCCACCTTGCGACGCAGGCGCAGCAGCTTCTTCGCCGACTTGTCGCGCGCCAGCTTCTGCTCGCCGCGCAGCCGTTCCCATTCCTTGAGTCCCGCCTTGAAGTGTTTGCGGATGTTGCCGATGCCTTCAATCGTCCACTGGTGATACTCTTCGGCCTTGTCTTCGACGCCCGTCAGTTCGGCCTGCTCGGAGAAGGTCACGACATCGCGGATGCTGATCTTATCGGCCACGAGGTCGTCGCCGATGCGCAGGAGTTCGCAGACGGCGATGGGTGAGCGCGAGATGGCTTTGCGGGTTTTGCGCTGGCCGCGCTCGATGCGCTTGGCGATGGCGACTTCGCCCTCGCGCGTGAGGAGCGGGACGATGCCCATCTCGCGCAGGTAGAGGCGCACCGGGTCGTTCGTTTTGTCGAGCATGCCCGCCGACAAATCGAGATTCGCTTCGTCTTCGTCCGAGTCTTCTTCGTCTTCGGGCAGGGGGGCGACGATGGACTGGGCGGCTTGTTCGATGAGGCGTTCGTCGGAATCGGCGACGATGATGTTCGCGCCGTCCAACTTTTGCAGCACGTCCTCGATGTCGTCGGGCGAGACGACGCTGTCGGGCAACTCGCGGTTGAGGTCATCGAACGTCAAGTACTTCTTGTCGCCGCCCAACTCCAACAGACGTTGCACCACGTCGTCTTGATCTTTCTCTTCCATGCCTACCATAGCTTTGGATTTCGGACTCGCAATTTCCGAACCGTCGCCGCCGTCGCCATCGCCCGCGCTCCCGAAATAGAGCGCGCGGGCGGTGGCGGCTTGGAACTGCTCAAAAATTTAAAATCGAAAATAACCCCGCGCCGCTTTAGTTGCGAGGAAGCAACGCGCTCCGACGCCTCGTCCAATGCAAGTTTTCCATCACGAGCGCATCGCGGCGTTCGTTGTCGCCCGCGCGTTCGGCGATGGTGATCTCAATCGCCAAATCTTTCAGCCGCCGCTCGACGCGCATCAGCCTGAGCGTGAGCAGGCAACTTTCGGCTTCCGCCACCACGTCGTCCGCCGCCTCGCCCTCGCCGCGCTCCACGGGTTCGCTCATCAACAGGAGCGGCACGAGGTCGGCGGCCACGGCGTCGCCCTCCGTGCGCCGGCCGAGCGTGTCGAAACTGACTTCCGCGCCCGCCGCTTCGATCTCGGCGAGCGCGCGGAAGATGCCGGCGGTCGGCAAATCCTCGTAGTCGTCCGACGCGATGCGCGGCAAAAGTATGCGCCGCAGTTCCGCGTCGTGCGTGAGCAGTTCGAGCAGGCGTTGTTCGGCCACGGTGAGCGGCGCGCTCTCGGCGCGAACCACTTTCTCCTGCAAGGCGGCGGAGGCGTCCGCGTTGCTCATGGTCTGCGCCTTCGCCACCGTCTGCCAGAGTTCGCGCCGGAGAGCCGGTTCTTCGACGCGCAGCGCGTCCATCGTCATGTCGAAATATTCGCGCTTCTGAATTTTGTTGCGCACGGCGCGAACGAACGGAAGCACCTCTTCCACCGCCTCGGCCTTGTCGGCCGGGCGACGAAGGTTGCGATCCCGCATCGCTTGATCGAGTACGAATTGTATGTGTGGGAGCGCCGCTCCGCGCCGCTCGTTGTAGGCTTCGACGCCCGACGCCTTGATGAACTCGTCCGGGTCTGTGCCCTCCGGCAGCACCAGCACCTTGATGTCAAAATCTTCGGCGAGGAGAGTTTCGATTGCGCGCTTGGCAGCCGCGACGCCAGCCCTGTCACCATCATAATTGACCACGACGCGACGCGCAAACCGCCCCAGGAGCTTCGCCTGTTCCGGCGTCAGAGCCGTGCCCAAACTCGCCACCGCGTTCCTCACGCCGAACTGGTAAGGGATGATCGTATCGAGATAGCCCTCGACCAGAATCGCGAATTTCTTGCGCCTGATCTCGTCGCGCGTCTGGTGCAAACCGTAGAGATGACGCCCCTTCGTGTAAGCCGCCGTCTCCGGCGAGTTGAGATATTTCGGCTCGCCTGTCGCCATCACGCGCCCGCCGAAGGCGACCGCCCGCCCCTGCGCGTCCAGCACCGGGAAGATCACCCGCCCGCGAAAGCGATCATAAAAACCGCCCGCGTCTTTTTTAACGACCAGACCGCTCCGCTCGATCTGCCCGGACGTAGCCCCCTTGCGTTTGAGATACGCGCCGAGACCGTCCCAACTGTCGGGCGCGTAGCCGAGCCGGAAGGTTTTGCGCGTCTCGTCGGTGATGCCGCGCCCTTCGATGTAGTCGCGCGCCGCCTTCGCCTCCGCGCCGCTTTCGCTTAACTGTCCCTCCCACCATTCGAGCGCCCACGAGTTGAGTTCCACCACCTCGTCGGCCTCCTTGCGGCGCGCCTCGAACCGCTTGTCCTCCTGCATCTCCGGCAGCGGCATGTTCACCTTCTCCGCCACGATCTTGATCGCTTCGGGAAAAGAGACGCGCTCCATCTCCATCACGAAATTAAAGACGCTCCCGCCCTTCTGGCAGCCGAAACAGTAGAAGATGTCCTTCGACGGGTTGACGGAAAACGAGGGCGTCTTCTCCTGATGAAACGGGCAGCACGCCATCCAGTTCGCGCCCTTCTTCTTCAACGAGACATAGTCCTGCACGACGCGCACGATGTCCGCCTGTCGTCTCAAATCGTCAATGAATGTTTGCGGGAAGCGCACGGCTTTACGTTTGTGCTTTCAGGTGTTGAAGAAAATCCACGGGGGAGTAAACGGGCAACGTGGCGTTTTTATAATCGTCCAGATTGCGCGTGACAATCGCGTCGAGACCCCGCGCCGCCGCGCTCGCGTGTTGCACCGCATCTTCGTAGTCGGCGATAGGCGAGGTCAGCGCGCTCACGAGAACTGCATGATCGACCGGACATACGCGTACCGTCTGTAATAGTTCTTCGATAGCTTGCCTGAGAGCGTCGCTGCTTTTAGCTTTACGCGCGATATAGAAGATGTTGATTGGCGTGATGCCGGAGATATAGGCTTCAAACAGACCTTGTTCGCTATAGTCGAGCAACTCGGACGCCGCCGCTGCAAAAGGAACACGCTCGGCGATAACATCGAGCACCACATCAGTGTCCAACAAGACACGCATCAGGAATACTTCTCCGCTAGATAATCCGTGTATATCTCTTTCACCTCTTCGTCGGTGGGTGGTTGGCCGTCAAACTTGAGAATGCCTCGCAGGCGTTGCGAGAGCGAGAACTTGTCTTGTTTGGCCTCTTGAGCTTCAGTGTGTCGAGACTCCGTCGGCGCGGCGAAGGCAGCATCTTCGAGCGCGGCTAAATCTTCGCGCAGGGTGCGCGTAATTGCCTCGATCAATGCGATGCGCTCCGCGACGGATAGCTGTTTGATCTCCTCGATAAATTGCTGTCGTGTCATAAGCTACCTCGAAGTCAATCAATTCTAACGCAGTCCCGCACGACGCGCACGATGTCCGCCTGCCGTCTCAAATCGTCGATGAATGTTTGCGGGAAGCGCATGGTGATCTATGAGTTCATTGCTTCAACTCGACCAGGGTCGCGCCCGCGCCGCCTTGATCGGGCGGGGCGGGGGCGAACGATTCGACGTGCGCGTGCGAGCGCAGGAAATCGGCGATGGCGCGGCGCAGCGCGCCGGTGCCGTGGCCGTGGATGATGCGGACGCGCACGTGGCCGTTCAGGAAAGCCTCGTCCAGAAACTTGTCGGCGGCATCCACGGCCTCGTCGGTGGTGCGCCCGATGAGGTTGAGTTCGGCCGCCGCCGGTTCATCCTTCGAGCGGTTGAGGCGGACATCG
>DASQNL010000504.1:0-3929 GCA_035644995.1 Pyrinomonadaceae bacterium
TGCGCATCACGAAGTAGGCGCCCGCGCCCAACCCGGCCGAGAGCGTCAGCGAGAAGGCGAGCGCAAAGAGCGTCCCCAACGCGGACGCCGCGCGGTTCGCCGCGCCGCGCTTCGACCGCATCGCGTTGACGAACAGACGCCACTTCAACCAGACGAGCGCGCCCAGTTGCGCCGCGTTCAAGTTGTCCGCTGTCGCCGCCCGCGTTGGCTGAGTTTCGTCCGGCATCGCGCGCGAGTTTACCGCGCCCGCGCGCGTTAGGCTACAATCAACCTGCTTCCGCGCCGCTTATGCCAAGCATCACGCACGCCTACATCGGACTCGGCTCGAACCTCGGCGACCGCGCCGGAAATCTCCTGCTCGCCCTGCGCGGCATGCTCGACTCAGGTGTGCGCGTGGCGCGCCTCTCGTCCGTCTATGAAACCGAACCCGTCGGCGTCCAGACCGCGCAACCGCTCTTTCTCAACATGGTCGCGGAACTCGCGCTCGACGCCGGCACGGCCAACGCGTCTCCCTCGCCCGAACAACTACTCGCGCGCCTGCTCCGCATCGAATACGCGCTCGGACGCCGCCGCGATGCGCCGCTCGCCCCGCGCACCATCGACCTCGACCTGCTGCTCTACGGCGACGCGCGCGCCCAGACGGAATATCTCACGCTCCCGCACCCGCGCTTACACTTGCGCCGCTTCGTCCTCGCCCCCCTCTGTGAACTCGCGCCCCGCGCGCTGCATCCAACGCTCCGGCAAAGTTTCGCCGCCCTGTTGTCCGAACTTTCGGATGCTTCCAAAGTCGAGCGTTGGACTCCTGCGGGCGAGCGCGGCGGTTTCGTCTGAAGGTGAAATTTTCAATTGACATGCCGGATCGAAAAGCAGATAGTCCACACGCTCCGGAAGGGGGCGACCCGGCGGCGGCGAAAGTCGGTTTGCGGCCGCGCGGCGCGCTCGCCTATAATTCGCCATCCTCGACGACAAACGACCCGGACACGAGTGACCACAACGACCAATGGCATATCTCAAACAGCAGCGTCCTGAAAAAGTGACGGTTCCCTCTCTGCGCGCGAGCAAGGAGCGCGGCGAGCGGCTCGTCTGCCTGACGGCCTACGACTACCCGACCGCGCGCATCGTTGACGAGGCGGGCACCGACATCATCCTCGTCGGCGACTCCGTCGGGAACGTCGTGCTCGGCTACGACACGACCGTGCCCGTCACGCTCGACGAGATGATCAGGCACACGCGCGCCGTGCGCCGCGGAACGGAGCGCGCCCTCCTCGTGGCCGACATGCCCTACGGCTCCTACCACACGGGCGCGGACGATGCCGTGCGCGCCGCGCTCCGGCTCGTCAAAGAGGGCGGCGCGGAGGCCGTCAAACTCGAAGGCGGCAGGGCGCGCGTCGAAATCGTGCGCCGTCTCGTCGCGGAAGAGATTCCCGTGATGGGGCACATCGGTTTGACGCCGCAATCCGTCAACAAACTCGGCGGCTTCCGCTTGCAAGGAAAGACGGCCGAAGCCGCGCGCGCGCTCGTCGAAGATGCGCTCGCGCTCGAAGCGGCGGGCGCGTTCGCGCTCGTCCTCGAAGTGGTGCCGCGCGAGATCGCGCGCATCGTCACGGCGAGCGTCCGCGTCCCGACCATCGGCATCGGCGCGGGCGAACACTGCGACGCGCAAGTGCTCGTCATCCACGACCTGCTCGGCCTCTCGTTCAGCCCGACGCGCCCGCGCTTCGTCCGCCAGTACGCAGACCTGCGCGCGCAGATGACCGATGCCATCAGCCGCTTCGCCGAAGACGTGCGCAACGGGGCGTACCCGGCGGAGAACGAATCCTACCCGCTGCCGCGCGAAGCCGCCGCCGAACTCGAAGCCACGCCCGCCGGCAAAGGCGATGCGGAGGTCGGCCGTTCGTAAAAAACCGTCAGTGGTCAGTGGTCGGTTGTCGGTGATCTATGCGTAGGCCGCGAAAGATTCAATCGAACCACCGACCACTGACCACTGACCACTGACCACTCCCTTATGGAAATCATCAATCGTCGTCAACGCATGAGTTCGGTGTCGCGCAAGGTGCGGCGCGAGTTGGATAAGACCATCGGGCTGGTGCCGACGATGGGCGCGCTGCACGAGGGACATCTCAGTCTCGTGCGCGAGGCGCGGCGCATGTGCGATGTGGTCATCGTCTCGGTCTTCGTCAACCCCAAGCAGTTCGCGCCGCACGAAGATTTCTCGCGCTACCCGCGCGACCTGACCAAAGACACGATGGCCTTGGCCGACTACAACGTGGATTACATCTTCGCGCCGACCGCCGAGGAAATTTACCCGAAAGGCTTTTCCACTTACGTCGAAGTCGAACGCCTCTCCGAGCAACTCGAAGGCGCGGCGCGCCCCGGCCACTTTCGCGGCGTCGCCACCGTGCTCGCCATCCTCTTCAACATCGTCCGCGCCGATTTCGCCTACTTCGGACAGAAGGACGCGCAGCAAACGCTCGTCGTCAAACGCCTCGTGCGCGACCTCGCCTTCGACACCGAGATCGTCATCCTCCCGACCGTGCGCGAAGACTCCGGCCTCGCCCTCTCCTCGCGCAACGCCTACCTCGACGGGGAAGACAAACGCGCCGCCGCCGTTATCTACCGCGCGCTCTCGCACGCCGAGGCGGCCTACTCCGAGGGCGAACGCAACGGCAAAAAACTCGCCGACATGATCCGCGCCGACATCGAGGCCGAGCCGCGCGCCGAGATCGAGTACGTCAGCGTCAACGACGCCGACACGCTCGAACGTCTCGACCGCCTCGACGACCGCTCCGTCCTCATCGCCGTCGCCGCGCGCTTCGGCAAGACCCGTCTCATCGACAATATCGTCCTCAACAAGACGAGCAAGACCGGCCAACTCGTGACGCCCTGACCAAAGCCGTCAACCGTGAACCGTCAATCGTGAAGAGAAAGAACCCCGTCTTCTCTCTTCACGATTGACGATTCACGGTCTTTTTGCCGTCTCCGTTTCAGTCCTGCCCCGGTCTTCATATAAAATCGGCGGGATGCCGGAAAGAACAAAACAGAAAGCTCACATCGAATTCACTTTGAACGGCGAGCCGGCGGAGGTGGCGTTCGCGCCGCACAAGACCTTGCTCGAAGTTTTGCGCGAAGACCTGAACCTGATGGGCACGAAGCACGGCTGCGAACTCGGCGAGTGCGGCACGTGCGCCGTCCTCATGAACGGCCGCTCCGTGCTTTCCTGTCTCGTGCTCGGCTTGGAGGCCGAAGGCCGCAGCGTCGAAACCGTCGAAGGCATGGCGAGCCCCGCCGGCCTGCACCCTTTGCAGGAAACTTTCGCCGACACGGGCGCGGCGCAGTGCGGCTACTGCACGCCCGGCTTCCTGCTCGTCGCCAAGGAACTGCTCGCCGCGAACCCGCAGCCGACGCGCGAAGAGATCAAGGAAGCGCTCTCCGGCAACCTCTGCCGCTGCACCGGCTACATCAAAATCTACGAAGCCGTCGAACTCGCGGCGGCGCGCATACGCGGCGAAGAGTTGGAACTCCCGCGCGAAGCCGTCTACGGCCTCGACTAACGACAGACGATATACAGCAACAACATGACCAGCCACAACGGACAGAACCAGGGCGCGAACGGCGCGGGCAAGAAAGATTTAAAAGTCGTCGGCAAGCCTTTTCGCAAGGTTGACGCGCGCGCGAAGTGTACGGGGCAGACGCGGTTTGCCGACGACATCGTGCTGCCGCGCATGCTTTTCGCCAAGCTCCTGCGCGCGCACGAGCCGCACGCGCGCATCGTGAAGATCGACACGTCGAAGGCGCGCGCGCTGCCCGGCGTCCATGCCGTCATCACGGGCGAGGATTTGCCGACGACCTACGGCATTCTCCCCGTCAGTCAGGACGAGCACGCCCTGTGCATCGACCGCGTGCGCTACATCGGCGACCCCGTCGCCGCC
>DASQNL010000505.1:0-15380 GCA_035644995.1 Pyrinomonadaceae bacterium
TCGAAGGTCTTCTTCATCGCCACGGCCAACCAGCTCGGCCCCATCCCGCCCCCCTTGCGCGACCGCATGGAGATCATTTCGCTCGCCGGTTACAGCGATCAGGAGAAACTGCACATCGCCCTCCAATATCTCGTGCCGCGACAGGTAGGCGAAAACGGCCTGCGCCCCGAACAGTTCTCGCTCACGAACGAGGCCATCCTGCTGATCGCCACCCGCTACACGCGCGAGGCCGGGGTGCGCCAACTCGAACGCTCCATCGGCTCGGTCGCGCGCAAGGCCGCGTTGCGAATCGCGCAGAACGAGGCGACCGAGGTGAGCGTGGCGGCGGGCGACATCAAGGAGTTTTTAGGCGCGCCGCGTTTCTACCCGGAAGAGGCGCGCAAGGAACTGCCCGCGGGCGTGGCGACGGGCATGGCGTGGACGGAGATGGGCGGGCAAATCCTCTTCATCGAAGCGACGCTGTTGCCCGGCGGGCAGGGCTTAACCATCACCGGGCAACTCGGCGAAGTGATGCAGGAATCGGCGCGCGCCGCGCGCTCCTATCTCTGGTCGCACGCGACGGAGTTCGGCATCCCGCCGGAGATGTTCAAATCCTACGGCGTCCATTTGCACGTCCCGGCGGGCGCGATCCCGAAAGACGGCCCTTCGGCGGGCGTCGCCATCACGGCCGCGCTCGCGTCTCTGATGACCGGGCGGCGCGTCAGCCACGACACTTCCATGACGGGCGAGATCACGCTCTCCGGTCTGGTCTTCCCCGTCGGCGGCATCAAGGAGAAGGTGCTCGCCGCGCATCGCGCCGGGATCAGGCGCATCATCCTGCCCGCGCGCAACGAGGCCGACATCGCCGACATTCCTCTTGAGGTGCAGCAGGAATTGGAGATCGTCTTCGCCTCGCGCATCAGCGAAGCGTTGGACGCGGCGTTGGAGAAACTCGTCGCCAACCCGCCCCCGCCGCTCGCCGGGATGGACGCGGCGGCGCGCAATCAAACGACCCCGCAAGCGCAACCCGAAGCCCTGCGCGTGCGCGAAACTTAAAAACCTGAGGGGAAGGGGGAAAGGGTCAAGGTAAAAGGAGAAGAGACTGAGAGACGGCGCAACTTCCGCCTTCGTCTTTTACCTTTACCCTTTCCCCCTTCCCCTTTCCCCTTCTTCGACAATTCACAGGGAGCGACAAAACAACGTGGTCAACAAGAAGGCACAAAGCAAGGCGGGCGTCCCCGCCAACCGGCGCGGACAGCAGATGGGCGACGAGCGCAGCAACAGCAACCTCCCCGCCAAACAGGAAGAAGCCGAAGCGAACACGCCCGCCCTGCGCGGCCAGCGCGCGGACGCCAACGAGTTCTTCGCCGACGAATCATCCCAACAGACCGGCAGCGACGCCGCCACCCCGCGCTCCAACACGCCCTCCCTCCCCGCCGCCATGCCCACCAACGTCAAGAAGGGCGAATCCGGCGGCGAGCGCGTCTTCAAACAAAGGCAAGCGGCGAAGAAAGCAAAGAACAAATAAACCAAATCTTACGCTTGCGCTCCGCTCTTACTTCGAGCGCCTGACGGTGCTATAAGTAAAGCCGCCTTACGGCCTGTTCAGACTTCCAACGGAGCGTACAGACGGCGTGCAACTGCCTCCACTCAGAGTTTTCGTAAGCTCAACCTGGCTTGACTTGCAGCCGGAGCGCGAAGTTGTGGAGGCGGCCTTGCCGCACCTTCGCGCCAATATGGGCTTCGCCGGCATGGAATACTTCGGCAGCCGCGACGAGAACACCCGCCGCGCTTCCCTCGACGAGGTAGACCGCAGCCACGTCTACGTCGGCATCTTCGCCGCGCGCTACGGTTCGGGCATCACCGAAGCCGAATACCGCCGCGCCCGTGAACACAACTTGCCCTGCTTCATCTACTTCAAATCCAAGTCAGCCATCACGTTCGATAAAGTCGAAATGGACTCCGGGCAGGTGGCGAAGCTGAACGAGCTGAAAACGGAGTTGAGACGCGAGCACACGGTCACGGAGTTCAACAGCCCCGACGACCTCGCCACAAAAGTGCTCGGCGATTTGCATCGCTGGATTTTCGACAAGTACATACCGCAATCCGCCGCCTCTCAAACTCCCCGCGCGCCGCTCGCAACGCTGCATCAACTCCGCGCGGCCGTCAGCGATTTCGTCGGACGCGAAAAAGAGATAGACGCCCTCATCGACGCCCTTCGCAAAGGCGAGAGCGCAGGCATCAGCGGCATCAGCGGTATGGGCGGCATCGGCAAGACCGAACTCGCCCTGCTCGTCGCCAACCGCCTGCGCCCCGAATACCCCGACGCTCAACTCTTCATAGACATGCGTGGCACAGATGAGCGTCCGCTCGCCGCAACCGACTCCCTCGCCACATGCGTCCGCGCCTTCATCGGAGCAGACGCTAAACTACCTGAAGACTTAAACGAACTGATCAATCTCTACCGCAGCAGTCTCGACGGCAAGCGCGCACTGATCCTGCTCGACAACGCCGCCGACAGCGCGCAGGTGCGCCCACTGCTCCCGCCTTCCGGCTGTGCCCTCCTTGTCACTTCACGCGAGACGCTCGCTCTCCCCGGCATGAAGCGTCTCACGCTCGAACAACTACAACCACAGGAAGCCCGCGACCTGCTCACCGTTATCGCCCCGCGCACGCCGCCCGACACCGCCGACCGCATTTGCTACCTCTGCGGCTACCTCCCGCTCGCCATCCGCGCCACGGGCAGCCTCCTCGACATAACCACCGACCTCGACCCCGTCGCCTACGCCACCCAACTCCACGACGAACGCGAACGCCTCAAACTCATCGGCAAAGAAGGCGTAGACCTCGACGTAGAAGCCTCTTTCGAACTCAGCTACGCGCGCTTGCAGCCGGAAACCGCGCTCGTCTTCCGCCAGCTTTCCGTCTTCCCCGCCTCCTTCGACGCCACCGCGGAAGAAGAAATTTGTCAGGACACAGGCCACACTCATCTTAGTGATCTGCTACGACGCAATCTAATTCTCTATGACACTGAAACCGCCCGCTACCGCCTGCACGACCTCGCGCGCCTATTCGCAGACAGCCGCCTCAGTGATGACGAGCGAGACGCAGTTCAAGAGCGTCATGCCACGCATTATTACACAGTGCTTAAAAAGGCTAATGGTCTTTATCTTGAAGGTGGAGAGGCGTTCATGCGTGGGCTGGCATTGTTCGATTCGGAGTGGGCGAACATTCAAACCGGACAATCATGGGCGGGAGGTCATGCCGATGATAATGACACGGCTGCTTGGTTGTGTATGAGTTATCCGAATATCGGAGCACCTGTGTTTATGCTGCGCCAGCATCCACGTGAACGGATTGGCTGGCTGGAAAGGGCTTTATCTTCCACTCAGAAGTTGAATGACCGGGTCAGTGAGCAGAATGTCTTGGGCAATTTAGGCGTTGCCTATGATGATATAGGCGAATGCCAACACGCAATCAAAATTTTTGAGCAAGCCCTTGTTATTGCGCTGGATATTAAGGATCGAAGCACTGAGGGTCAGTTTCTTGGTAGCATTGGCACTGCTTATCGACAGTTGGGTGAACTGAGCACTGCCATCGAATATCAAGAGAAAAGTCTGGCTATCGCTCAAGAACTCCGTGATAAGCGCGAAGAGGAAACAGCACTTATCAATTTAGGCGTCGCCTATGGTGTCTTGGGGGAGATGCACCATGCAATTAACTTTTTTGAGCAATCACTGACTATTGCGCAGGAGATAGGTGATCTATATAACGAAAGTTATAACCTCTGGAACATGAGCGTGGCACTTGATGAACTCGGTAATCGTGACCGAGCCATTGCTTGTGCAGAAGATGCGCTTAGGATTAGTGAGCAGATAGGAAACACAACTGCCGCCGCTGAGGTGCGCGCACTACTAGAGGAATGGCGTGAGCAAGAGTAATCAAGCAGAGGATTGAAGATGGCTCATTTGAGATCAGGCTAACGCTTTTTGCCGCGCCGCGCGTATTTGCGTGTGATTTTGTCGCGGCGCAAGTCGCCGGAGGGCGAGGCGAATTATTTGAAGCGGAGAAGACTCTCGACGGAGATGTCTTCGTCAACGGCTTCCCAGTGAATGCCGACGCCGCCGCCAATGAGGCGCCAGTTTGTTCTCTGTTCAGGCGTGGCCTTGAGCAGGCGCGCAAACCAGGTGAGCGGCGCGGAAATCTCGCGCCCGTCGGCGAGCGTGACGCGCAACGCGTCGTCCGTGCAGTTTACGTCTACGGCCAGCGGTTCGACATCAATCATCACAATCTTGCGTAATATTTCTGTTGCTCATCGCTTTTTGCCGCGCGGCGTGTATTTGCGTGTGATCTCGTCGTGGCGCACGTCGCCGGGGAGTTTGTCGGGGAGGTCTAAGGCGTCGTCGATGAGGGCTTCGGCGTGGACGCCCGCGACGCGTGCGTATTGCATGAGCACAGTCAGGATCGGTTCACTCTTGTCCAACTCAAAATCAGAGATTCTTGTGTAGGGAATTTCGTCTTCCACACCCAACCGCCGATACAACTCGGATTGAGAAATGCCGAGGGCATTGCGAATCTGTAGAAGTTTCTCGGCAAGACGCTTTGGCCTGCGACGCGCGTTGCCCATCAGGAGTTACCTCCCGTTGGGACGCTAATCGCATGAAACGACTTGCTTCTATACGGTGTACCGGATAGAATGTCTTTGCGTAACCTGTTCGCCGAGAGAGTTGGCCTGCCAGACTCAACGGCGATGCTCATCACTCGCTTGAGACTGAGGTTGAGGTGAGCTACGCATGCGACCGTCGCGGATTTTCAATCACTGGAACGCACGCATCTTACCAGAACATCATGCACATGGATATAGACCTTTGCCAGCCGCACAAACTACGCATCTGGAATGTCTCTCCCGCTCAGCCCATCATCCTCTACGTCGAGCACAATCCCATGCTGCGCCTCTTCCTCGCGGACGTGTTCAATCTGGCCGGCTGGTACGCTCATGAGGCTTTCGACTTAAGTTCGGGCGAGTCGATGCTGCGTAGTTATCAACGCTTCTCCTTGCTGCTGGCGGGCGACGAGTTATCGCCCTATAAACCGAAGCGTGGCCTGTCAGGGCTGCAACTGGTGACGCTCGCACGCTCTCTGCCGCACCGGAAGGAGATGCCGATTTTGTTCTTCTCGATAGAGGATCGCGCGGAGCAGGCGAAAGCGGCGGGCGCGGACGAGTTTCTGCGCAAGCCCTACGACCTGTTTTTACTGGTGGACACCATCCGCAAGTTGCTCGCGCCGGGCGACGGGAAATAGAAGATAAAAGGGGAGGCGCGTTGTCGCCAAGGACACCGCGCCTCCCCTTCCGGCTTTTCAGCCTTTGATAACTTTCCGGTTACTGCACGACCCACGTCTCGCCGCTGTTGATGAGTTTTTCGAGGCTGCCCGCGCCCTTCTGCTCGACGGCGGCCGTGATCTGCGCCTCCATCATGTCTTCGTAGGTGTCGCGCTCGACGGCGCGGAAGATGCCGACGGGCTGCGGGAAGTCGGGGTACTCCATGCGCGCGAGCATGAAGGCGACCGAGGGGTCTTTGAGGTGTATGTCGTGGACGAGCAGGTCGTCAACCGTGATGCCGTTTTCGCCGATGGTGACCACTTCGGGCTGCGCGCCGTTCATGCGTATGCCGCGGTTGCGCTCTTTGCCGAAGATCATCGGCTGGCCGTGTTCGAGGTAGATCATGCGGTCGGTGCGCTCGGAGCGTTCGGTGAAATACTCGAACGCTCCGTCGTTGAAGATGTTGCAGTTCTGGTAGACCTCTATGAAGGAGACGCCCTTGTGGCGCGCGGCGGCCTGCACGGTCGCGCCGAGGTGCTTCACGTCCAGGTCGAGCGAGCGCGCGACGAACGTGGCCTCGCTCGCAATCGCCACCGAGAGCGGGTTCAGCGGATAGTCGATGACGCCCATCGGCGTGGATTTCGTGCGCTTGCCGAGTTCGGAGGTCGGGCTGTACTGCCCCTTCGTCAAACCGTAGATGCGGTTGTTGAAGAGGATGACGTTCATGTCGAGGTTGCGGCGGATGGCGTGCATGAAGTGGTTGCCGCCGATGGAGAGGGCGTCGCCGTCGCCGGTCACGACCCACACGGAGAGTTCGGGGTTGGCGGCCTTGATGCCGGTGGCGACGGCGGGCGCGCGCCCGTGAATCGAGTGGAAGCCGTAGGTGTTCATGTAGTAGGGGAAACGCGACGAGCAGCCGATCCCACTGACGAACACGATCTTCTCGCGCGGGATGCCGAGTTCGGGCATCACCTTCTGCACGTTGTTCAGGATCGAATAGTCGCCGCAGCCCGGACACCAGCGCACTTCCTGTCCCGACACGAAATCAGCCTTCTTGAGTTGCGCCGGGGGCGGCGCAACCGCGCCCGCCACGACCGAACCGGGATAAGTTTGCGACGAGCCGCTGCCGGACACGTTCCCGCCGATGTTCTCCACGTCGGCGGCAATCGTTTTCGCCGCGTCGCCCTCGTTGTAATTGCCGTTTCCGTTCGTCCCATCAGACGTTGAACTCATAAATGCTCCTCGCTGCTGTTTCGCCGTGCTTGTTCGACGGCGCGTAATAAAGTTAAAAATTGTTCCTGCACGTAAGGATTCAATTGCGCTGCGAAGTCGGAATTGAGACCCCGCACCTTGATTAATTCCTGCACGTCAGCCAAATCTTTCAGACGATCCGGCGCGGTCATACCGGAAGCGAGTTTTAGTTCGACGAGTTTTTCAAGAGCCACGATGCGCACGCCTTCAACTTCAATCGAAGCCCCGGCGGGAACGGGGAAGCTGACCGGCTTGGGTTGCCCGTCGCCCGGATAGTCGCCGGAAGTGATGATCTCGATGCTCACGCCTTCTCGCGTCGAGCGAAGTTTCTTGCGCGCCCCTTGAAACGCGGGCAGATAGCCGAGGCCGACGAGATTTTGATGAAAGGCTTCCAAGCCCGCGGGCGTCATCACGAGGTCGATGTCTTCCGTGAAACGCGGGTAGCCATAAGCCAGCAGCGCAACCGCGCCGATGACCATGTAGTCAATGCCCTGTCGCTTCAAGTCGGAGGAGAGTTGCGCGAGCGCGCCGTGTAAATCTCCCTGTCCCATAAAATAGCGCAAGCCTTCCGCGTACACCTCATGCACGGAGCGGGAATCAACGTTTGCGGCCTGTGTCGTCATTCACCCCTCATGGATTTGTCTTACAAATACTCTTCCACCTTCTCCACGATCTCGCGTATCTGGAAGGGGCGGCCTTTGACCTTCGAGAACGTCACGGCGTCGATCAGAGCGCGAAAAGCTCCGCCACGGGAAACTGAAAACCCGGCACGACCTCGCCGCCGTCGAGCGTGTCTTTCTCTGTCAGCGTAACGATGTCGGTCAGCGAACGATAGACCGTTACAACGCGTAGTTTGGGACTCACGACCCAGACCAATTTCGCGCCCGCGCTCAGCCATTCCCGCACCTTTTCCTCTACCTCACCCACATGGTCGCTCGGGCTATTCACCTCAACGGCGAGATCAGGCGCGCCCGGCCAGTAACCTTCCGTGTCGCCCACCTGCTCCACGCGCTCTTGCCGGATGAATGAAACATCAGGTGCGCGTACCGTGTCGGGATTAGCCTTGAGCTTAAAGCCGGTCTCCGCCAAATAAGTGCTGCCGAGTTTTTTATCTCTCACATATTGACCGAGCGCGAGCGCGAGCACCATCCCTATTCTTCCGTGATTATGTCCTGCTGGCGACATACGCCTCAGTTCTCCTTCCACCAGTTCATAGCGGAGGCCGTCGCGGGGCATCGCCAGCAATTCTTCCGCGGTCATCAACTGTGTGGTCGCACTCATCGCTTCATCCTCGCCGTCTTACAAATACTCTTCCACCTTCTCCACGATCTCGCGTATCTGGAAGGGGCGGCCTTTGACCTTCGAGAACGTCACGGCGTCGATCAAAAACTTCGCGCGGATCATGGTGGCGAGTTGGCCGAGATTCATTTCGGGGATGATGACGCGCTCGAAGTTCTTCAGCACGTCGCCGAGATTTTTCGGGAAGGGGTTCAGGTAGCGCAGGTGCGCGCTCGACACGGAGCGGCCTTCGCGTTGCAGGCGTTCGACCGCAGAGGTGATCGAACCGTAGGTCGAACCCCAGCCGAGGACGAGCACTTTGCCGGTCGGCTCACCGAACACTTCGAGGTCGGGGATGTCTTCGGCGACGCGGTCGACTTTCTCCTGCCGCAGCCTGACCATGAACTCATGATTTTCGGGATCGTAATTGACGTTGCCCGTCAGGTGTTCCTTCTCGATGCCGCCGACGCGGTGTTCGAGGCCGGGCGTCCCCGGAATGGCGAAGGGGCGAGAGAGGCGTTCGTCGCGCGCGTAGGGGAGAAAGCCTTCGGGGTCGTCGGTAAACTTCACTTCGATCCGCGGCAGTTCGCTAATCTCCGGCAACGCCCACGGCTCCGCGCCGTTGGCGAGATAGCCGTCCGAGAGATAGAAGACGGGCGTCATGTGGCGAAAGGCGAGGCGCACGGACTCGACCGCCATGTGGAAACAGTCGGCGGGCGTCGCGGGCGCGACGACGACGGCCGGGCATTCGCCGTTTCTGCCCCAGACCGCTTGAAAGAGATCGGCCTGCTCGGTCTTGGTCGGCAGACCCGTGGAAGGGCCGCCGCGCTGCACGTTGATGATGACGAGCGGGAGTTCGGTCATCACGGCGAGGCCGATGGCCTCCTGCTTCAAAGCGACGCCGGGGCCGGACGTGCCGGTCAACCCGATGTGGCCGGTGAAGGCCGCGCCGATGGCCGCGCAGACGGCCGCGATCTCGTCTTCGGCCTGAAACGTCTTGACGCCGAAATTCTTGTGACGCGCCAGTTCGTGCAGGATGTCGGAGGCGGGCGTGATCGGGTAAGAGCCGTAAAAGAGCGGGCGGCCAGAGAGTTGGGAGGCGGCGACGAAGCCGATGGCGGTCGCCTCGTTGCCCGTGATCTTGCGATACTTGCCGGGCGCAATCGCGGCTTTCTTGACGCTGTAGTGCGTGGTGAAAACTTCGGTCGTGTCGGCGAAGTTGTAGCCCGTGCGCAGGGCGATGACATTGGCGCGCGCCACTTCGGGCAGCTTCTTGAACTTCGCCTCGATCCATGCAAGCGTCGGCTCCATCGGGCGGTCGTAGAGCCAGTAGAGCACGCCGAGCGCGAAGAAGTTTTTGCAGCGATCCATCTCCTTGCGCGTCAGTTTCACTTGCGCCTCTTGCAGCGCGCGCAAATTCAGCGTCGTGATCGGCAGACGGTGGACGCGGTAGCCCTTGAGCGTCTCGTCTTCGAGCGGGCTGACCGTGTAGGCCGCCTTCTTCAAGTTCTCCTTGTTGAACTCGTCCGTGTTGACGATGACGGTGCCGCCCTCTTCGAGGTCGAAGAGGTTGACCTTGAGCGCGGCGGGGTTCATCGCGACGAGCACGTTCGGCTGGTCGCCGGGCGTGCGTATGTCTTGCGAGGAGAAGTTCAACTGGAAGCCGGAGACGCCGGGGAGGCTCCCGGCGGGGGCGCGAATCTCGGCCGGGAAGTCGGGCAAAGTCGAGATGTCGTTGCCGAGGACGGCCGAGGTGTTCGTAAACTGCGTGCCGGTCAACTGCATGCCGTCGCCGGAGTCGCCGGCGAAGCGGATGGTGACGGTGTCGAGTTCCTCGAACTGCTTTTCGATGGGCGTGGGCGGCGACGGCGGATCAATGACAGTGCTCATAATGTCTTAATGAATCCTTCTATTTTTTGGGAAGATAACGAAGCGCCAACTTCGCGGTGGGAACACTTCGGTTTTAGTCCGGCTCAGGCGCATTGTAGCATACGGGTGCGCGCGTCACTCAAGCACAGCACACGCAAGTATCTTGCCCGTTGCACGCGGGCGTACGGGTTTTGCCGGCGGACGAAAGCGACGGAGAATTTTATAAACGGATTTTGAGACTCTCGCCCGGCGGATTATGGCCGTAGTGCGCCCCGGCGAGGGTTGCTAGCGGAATGAGCACGAGCGAGACGACGTGGCCGACGCCGATGCCCTGACGTAAGTTGCTCATGCCAAGCCATGAGACGACGATGAACAGCACGAGGATGAGCACCGGCAGGAACAGGAGCACGACCCACCACGACGGCCTGACCCCGAAGCAAGAAGCGATGATGGTGGCGGCTGCGGCGAATAAGATCATTTCGGCGAGGTTGAAGGGCGGTAACATCATGAGGAAGAACCGCACCGGGACTAAGAGCAAGCCTGTGATGAACGCCACCCCGTTAAGTTGCCACACAGGTCTATTCATTTCTCTTTATCTTAATCCTTTCGCCGGACTTTTAGTTGATTCGATGGCGCGGAGAGATTAGTATGCGCTCGTTTCAAGTAAATGTCTGCTCACGAGATGCCCCCGCCTCGTTGGCCTCACCTCAACCTTACCAAAAGAAGGAGAACCTCATGAAGAAGCGAACTATCACACTTTTACTCGCGCTGTTTCTCTTAAGCGCACCGATAGCCCAAGCCCACGATGGGATCATCCACACCGACCGTACCGATGGGGTTATCTGGCCGATGCGTACCGACGGAGTCATCATAACGATGCGTACCGATGGGACTATTTGGACAATGTTTACCGATGGAATCATCGTGGCGTGGTTTACCAACGGGGTTATTCTTCCAATGTAGATCAGGTGAAGCGTTGACCCTGCGGCGAAGCGCGTCGGCAGGGTTCTAACGGAAAAGGTGAAAGAGGATGCCGCGAGCAACGATGTTCCCGGCATCCTCTTTCACCTTTTCGCTTTTCCGGCGTTGCGGCCGAAGTTAAGTGGTCTTGACGGGCGTCGCGTCGCGCGCGCCGGTGGGTGCGCCCGTCGCGCCGTCGGACGGTCTGGCGGAAGAGGCGTTCGTCGCGGACGCGGAGCCGGATGATGCGGTTGAAGCTGTGCCGCCGGTGGCGGCGGCGGAGCGGCCGTCCTGCTGCGCGGCCTGCGCGTCTTTAATCTGCTGCATGCGGCAACTGCCCTCGAAGACCGCGCCCTGTTCGATGACGAGCGCGGGCGTCTGGATGTCGCCCGTCACTTTGGCGACGCGACCGAGTTCGATCCGTTTGGTGGCCGTGACGTTGCCGACGACCGTGCCGTAGATTTGCGCGACGGAGACTTCCACGTCGGCGTCAACCTGCCCGCCCGTGGAGACGATGAGCGTGCCGTCCTGCGAACTGACGCGCCCCGATAGATGGCCGTCAACGCGCAGCATGCCTTTGAAGTTGGCTTCGCCCGTGAGGGTCGTGCCGTTGCCGACAAAGCCGCTGAGAGTGCCTTCCTTGATGTCGCGCGCGAGCGATTCGCTTTCGCTGACGGCGCGCGTAGTGGTCGGTTGAGTTTCGCTCATGTTCCGTGCTCCGGTTGAAGAGGTTTGATCCGCGGTCGTGGTGTTGCGACTCTGTGCGTCTGCCGCCGTGGTGCCGTAGCTCGGAGTCGCCGGTTGGGGTTGCTCGCTTGGGTGCTCGCCGCCCGGTTGGTCTTTAGTATTTCTGCCCGGTCTAAACATCTAGGTCTCCCTTCACTATCTCTAGGGTTAATGCGCTTGATGGCGATGGAAATTGGATACAGATCGTAGGGTTGCCGACGGCGGCGAACGTTTGCGACCGACTCCTAGCCGCCGCAAAAACTTCCGCATCTCTACTTGCCCGTGATGATAACGGAAAAGAAGTAAATCGTGAATCGTTAAAAGCCTTGCATCGTCAATCGTCAATGGTCGAACGGGAAAATTCGTCCGCTTCCATTTGCGATTGACGATTCACGATTCGAGGCTTTTCGACTAAACTGCTCCGGCAATCAATGCCCGCATAGAACAAAATCGTGATGTCGGACGGGAGAAGTTTATGCCGAACGAGATGGTCGAATTCAAAAGCAACGGCGGCACGGCCGCAGGCTATCTGGCCGTGCCCGAACGGGGGAGCGGCGCAGGCGTCGTCGTCATTCAGGAATGGTGGGGACTCGTGCCCCACATCAAAAACGTGTGTGAACGCTTCGCCGCCGAAGGCTTCGTCGCGCTCGCGCCCGACCTCTACCACGGCCGCTCCACCACTTCGCCCGACGAGGCGGGCAAGCTGATGATGGCTCTCAACATCGAGCAGGCGGAAAAAGATTTGCGCGGCGCAATAGAGTACCTGCTCGCGCACGAGAGCGTCTCCGGCGAGACGGTCGGCACGGTCGGCTTCTGCATGGGCGGCGCGCTCTCGCTCTATGCCGCGTCGAAGAACGAACAGGTCGGCGCGTGCGTCGTCTTCTACGGCGGCCACCCGAAGGTCGAGCCCGACCTCGAAAACATGCGCGCGCCGCTGCTCGGCCTCTACGCCGAACGCGACGACTTCGCCACGCCCGCGCTCGCGCGCGAACTCGAAGCGAAACTGAAATCGCTCGGCAAGTCGGCGGAGATACACGTCTACGACGACGCCGATCACGCCTTCTTCAACGACGAACGCCCCGCAGTCTACAACCCCTCGGCCGCCGCCGACGCGTGGCAACGCACCCTTCGCTTCCTCCGCGAACATCTGGGCGAGAGCGCGGCTTAGACGGCCGTTAGGCGTCTTCTGGTTGCGAAAGGAGTGGTCATGTCATTCTGGGTATATCGGAAAGAACGTGGCAAACGTCGTAGCCTCTACCTCCTCGGCGTGCCGTGGGAGTTAGTGTTCCCCATTCTGGGGATCGCCATCGTGTTAATCGTGCTGCTCCTTCGGCTGCTCGGCGTATTCCTTTAAACAATGCGGCCTGACAACGGCGTGCACCCGAACGCGGATAGTGGGGTTCTCATCCGCAAGACTTGCTGCTGGTCAGGTTGAATGCGCGGCGGGTGATGCCGGGCGTAGAAGCGCAAACGGCTGCTGAGTCGTCGGGGCAACCGCTGATCGCTTATAAGGAGAAGAGAGAAAGGGCAGACCCGGCGTTTAGGGTCTGCCCTCTCATTCGTTGCTGACTCTGCTGTTCCGGTTCGAGACTCGCGACCGGTGTCGCTTGTAACCTAATCTACCTGACCTGACTTGAAGGAGCACGAAAGCGGCGAACTCCCCCAAGCCCGACGCTTTCGATTTTTTATTCCTCGCTTAAAGGAATCTTCGCTGCGAGAGAATATAAGCGAGAGCGTGGGGCGCGAGGTTGCGGGCGCGTTGAAAGTTTATTGTGATGCCGTTGCGCCCGCCGCCCGTCCGCCTCAGGATGAGCGTTTTTTGCTCTCTTTGATCTCGCGATTGGCCTCACGCTCGGCTTCTTTCGCCTCGCGTTCGTTGATGCCCAGATCGCGCAGGGTGCGGCCGATGCTCTTATCGTTCGCCAAGCCCGCGAGAATCGCGCTCCTTGTAATGGCCGGATTCCTGTCGCCGAGATTGCGCGCCAAAACCGTCGCCGCGACAAACTGTCCGAACTTCAGGTCTGGATTAGCGGCGAGCGCCGCTTGATATTCGTCGCGCAGGCGTCCCGGCGGCGTGTTCAGGCGTGCGGCGATGCCGGGGCGCTCGCGGAGTTCTTCCTCGGCGCGGCGACTGTTGTTCTCGCGCGCGGCGCGGGCGCGATCCAAACCCTCATCCGAGCGACCGCGCGATCTTTCCGAAGCGGTGCCGCGCCCTTCGTCAGCGCGCCCGCGCGACCTGTCCGACGAAGCGCCGATTCCTCTGTCCACCCCCACGCCGTCCGGGCGACCGATACCACCGCCGCCGCCTCCTCCTCCTCTGCCCGCGCCGCCCGCGCCGGAACTACCGCCGCGACCGCCGCCGCCGCCACCGCGTCCCTGCGCTGCGGCGAGGCTTTGCATCCCGAAAACAAAAAGACATGCGAGAGCGATACCCGCAACCTTCTTCGTCAACCTTGAATTCATGATTCGTCCCTCCGTGATAAATGTGTGTGCCGATTTAATTCGTCGAGTTAGCGGGGCAAAGAGGAGAGAAGGAAAAAGTATAGAACATTGCGACACCAAACCTAAAGAGTTAACTCAAGAGAACACGAAGGCGTCGGACTCCCCCAAGCCCGACGCCTTCGTATTTTTACTCCTCGTTGGAGGAATCTTCGCTGCGAGAGAATGTAGGCGAGAGCGTGGGGCGCAAGGTTGCAGGCGCGTTGAAAGTTTATTGCGATGTCGTTGCGACGGCCGCGCATCACGCTGGCGGGGTTGGGCGCGCGGGTTGAACCCGAACGCCGTCTTCGGCGATACTCTCGGTTCGTCGCCGTTTCAGAAGCGCGGAGCCGTTTGAAAGTTATGAGCATCAAACTTATTCTCGCCTTTGTCCTCGTCGGCCTTGCCTGCTACGCGCTCGGCAGGCTCACGCGAGGCCGCGGCCACGAACCGATGCTCCGAACGTCTGCGCCGCTCACGCTCGACCCGCCGCGCGCCGCCGGCGCGCTCGACGCGGCCTCTCTGGAGGAGATCAAGCGACTCGTCCGGGAACGACAGTTGATCGCGGCGATCAGGATTTATCGTGAGCGGACAAATTGCGGTCTGCGCGAGGCAAAGGAAGCCGTCGAGTCGATTGCGCGGAGTTTATAGATCGGGGAGATATTTAAGAGCGCGCGAGGGCGTTCGCGCTTTGCCTGTTAATATGTTTATCGAAAGCAAAATCAAGACGAAGCTGCTCAGGCAGATGGGCGAGGCGATCAAAGACTTCGGAATGATCGCGGACGGCGACCGCGTGATGGTCTGTCTCTCCGGCGGCAAAGACAGCTACACGCTGCTCGATCTCCTGCTCGACGTGCGCGAGCGCGCGCCCGTCCGTTTCGACCTGCTCGCCGTCAATCTCGACCAGAAGCAGCCGAACTTCCCCGCCGACGTGTTGCCGGCTTACCTGTCGGAGCGCGGCGTGCCGTTTCGCATCGTCGAACGCGACACGTATTCCATCGTCAAGCGGCTCGTGCCCGAAGGCAAAACTTACTGCTCGGTCTGCTCGCGTCTCCGGCGCGGCATCATCTACTCCATCGCGCAGGAAGAAGGCTGCACCAAGATCGCGCTCGGCCACCACGCCGACGACATCATCGCGACCTTCCTGCTCAACATCTTCTTCGTCGGCCAACTCAAAGCGATGCCGCCCGTCCTGCGTTCGAACGACGGGCTGAACACCGTCATCCGCCCGCTCGCCTATTGCCGCGAAACGGACATCGCCGAGTATGCCGCGCTCAAAGAGTTTCCGATCATCCCCTGCGACCTGTGCGGCTCACAGTCGAATCTGAAACGCGCGCGCATCAAGCGGCTCGTCACGGAGTTGGAGCGGGAGATTCCGAACATCCGCAGTTCGATGCTGACCGCGCTCGGCAACGCCGTGCCCTCCCACCTGCTCGACCCCCAACTCTTCGACTTCCGCAAACTCGCTCCCGTCTCCGCCGGAGACATCGAGGCGGAACTCGACTCGGCCATCGGCCAC
>DASQNL010000506.1:0-1652 GCA_035644995.1 Pyrinomonadaceae bacterium
CGTCGAAGAGTTTTTGTTGTTCGGGCGTGAGCAGGGCGCGGATGCGGGTGCGGGCGTTCTGGCGCACGGAGTCGTAGCGCGGGCGCACCTCCGCGCGCAGGGCGCGATAGTCGTTGCGCGTCTGGTCGAGGATGGCGCGAATCTCGGTCGCCTGCTGTTCGGTCAGGTTGAGATCGCGGCGCATGCTCTCGAAAATTTTGTCCTCCCGGTTGCCGCGCCCGCCGCGCCGCCCCGAATTTTCGTGGCCGCCGCTCAGGCGGTAGAAGCTGGCGAGCGACGCGCCGGTCACGCCGCCGAGCAGGAAGACGCCGAGGAGCACGAGCAGGATTTTGAGCCGGGTTGAGCCGCGCCGTGGGGTCGTCATCGGGAAACCTCGCGGTCATCTGCTTGGAGAATCGTCGCCAGCACGTCGTCGCTTGAGAGCGGCCGCCGCTCGGCGAACACGACGCTCTCGACGCCGCCGCCCGCCTCCATAAACGCCTCGTCGCTGAGGACGCCGGGCGAGGCGGGTGTCGTGCCGAAGCTCGAAGTCCAGAACAGGACGACGGCGACGAGCGCGGCGAGCGCCATCGCGGGCACGGAACGCCAGACGACGCCGAGGAGCGTGAGCCACGTCTCGCCGCCCGCGCGTCGTTCCTCTTCCGTCTTGATGCGCGTGCGCAGGCGCGCGTACAGAAACGGCGACGCGGCCGCCGCTTCCGCTTCCGCTTCGTTCGCCGCCGAGGCGCGCACCACGGCGCGCCCGAAGCGTTCCAGCCGCTCGTCCGGTTCGCCCTTTTTGTGATTGCCGATCATCGTAGTTTTACCCGCCCTCTTCCGCCGCCGGTTCGCACCGGCGGCTTCGTTATTGAAAACGCACGCGCGCGCGTTCAGGTTACACGAATCTCTCCAGCACGCGCCGCAGGTGCACCCGCGCACGGTGCGCGCGAACTTTGACCTTCGAGATCGTCCAACGGTTCGCGTCGCCGATCTCGGCGACCGACATCCCTTCCACGTCGAGCATGACGAGCAGCAGGCGATCTTCGGGGCTGAGTCGCGCGAGCAGCTTGTCGGCCAGGTCGCGCGCGATGGCGGCGGCCTCCACGTCCGTGCCCGCCCCCTCGGCTCGCAGTTGCGCCTTCAACCAAGCCGCCTCTTCTTCCGACATGTCGCCGGCCGCGCTTTCGGGTCGCCGCTTCAGCCGTCGCAACTCGTCGTAGCAGGCGTTAAAGGCGATGCGCGCGATCCACGAGGCGAAAGAGTTTTCCTGCCCGTTGGCGAAGTCCGGGAGCGCGAAGTAGGCCTTCATAAAGCTCTCCTGCACGATCTCTTCGATCTGTTCGCGCCGGCGGAAGAAGCGGCCGGCGATGAGCGCGACGCGGCGGCGATGCCGGTTAAAGAGTTCCTCGAACGCATCGGCATCGCCCGCGCCCGCGCGCGCGACGAGTTCAACGTCCGACGCGACGGCGGCGGCCGCGTGTGCCGGCGACTCGCGCGCGTCGTGGTCGGAGTTGTCTGCCTGCTCGTCCATAAAGTAACGTGAGTTCGACGTAAGCGAACTAGAAAAGCAATGCCGGAAGCTGCAACTGTTCTTTGACACGAATATTCAATGACGGTTTCTTCTCCCGATACGTGTAAGCGATCAGTCCGGCTACCAAGTTGACGAAGCAGTT
>DASQNL010000507.1:0-3838 GCA_035644995.1 Pyrinomonadaceae bacterium
GGACGTGCGGCGCAAGGTCTGCGCCTCGCCCGCGAAGTAAAAATCGCAGCCGACGGCCGCGCCGAGGTCGCGCGCTTCGGCGAGCGTCAGGTTGAGCGAACCCGCGTAGCCCACGCCGCGCGCGGCGGCGCGACTCTGCGCGCGATTGACGAGATCGAAGCGCGTCTGTTTCGCGAGCGCGGCGGAGAGTTCGTCGGCCGCGCGCCCCGCCGCCTCCGTCTCGCCGAGGTCGAGGACGGCCACGCTCGCGCGCAGAGGGGGCGCGGCGGTTTGGGCGCGCGCGCCGCTCGCCGCGCTCAAGCTGAGCGCACACGCTAACGCGAAGGCAATTTGCGGCAGGCGGAACTTCATGGCGCGGGCGAAGAAGTAATAATCGAAGTAATAATCAAAGTGAAAGCCGGCGGCAACTATCAAGCGTTCGCGGCGGAGACGCCGGAGGGCGCGTCCATGCCGCACGGGCTAACTTTTCCTGACGCTCGCTTCCGTCACGTCTTCCAGTTCTTCCGGGGCGAACCCGGTTTCGTGGATGGGCGGCTGCCCGACCATCCGCGCGAAGAGATTTTCGTAACGGTCGACGATGCGCTCCCAGTCGTAGTGCTTGCGCACGCGCTTCTGCGCGCGTTGCCGGTAGGAATTGACGAGCGCGCCGTCGCGCAAGACGCGCTGGAGTTTCTCGGTGAGGTCTTTCTCATCCGTGTAGGGGATGCCCGCCTCGCCGACGGCCTCGATGTTTTCGGGCGTGGCGAGCGTGAGCACGCAGTTGCCGTAGCCCATCGCTTCGAGGAGCGCGGGGTGCGTGCCGCCGACCTCCGTGGCGTGCACGTAGCAGTAGGCGTTCTGTTGCAGCGCGCGATAGGCGTCGCCGAAGACGAAGCTGGTGAAGACGATGCGGCGGTCGCGCCGGGCGGAGGCGCGCAAACCCTCGATGTACTCGTGCGCGTAGGGCGCGTCGCCGACGATAACGAGCTTGTGCGAGGTGCGCACGCGCTTGAAGGCTTCGATGACGAGGCGCGCGTTGTTCTCCGGCTCCAGGCGCGAGACGTAGAGCACGTAGCGGTTCGGCTCGATGCCCCACTGCCGCACGGCCATGCGGTCGGGGATGCGCTCGACCTCCGCGCCGTAAGCGATCATGGTCGTCGGGTGGCGATACTGCGCCATGTAATAGTCTTGGATGACGCGCGCGTCCGTCACGGTCTCGTTCGGCAGCACGGTGGCGAGCCGTTCGGCGATCAGATAGTAGCGGCGCGCGAGCCAGTTCCACTTGCGGCGTTTGTGTTCGAGTCCGTCCACGTTGATGGCGACGGACGCGCCCGCCGCGCGCAGGATGGGCGCGAAGGGCGCGTTGGCGGCGTTGCAGATGAGCGCGACATCGTAGCGTCCGGTGGTGGAATGCAGGGCGGAGAGAAAGGTGTGGAGGATGGTGTCGAAATATTTGTGCCGGAAGGTGGGGAGGACTTTCAGGTGAACGCCCTTGTATTCGAGTTGGCGCGGGGAGACGTAGTGCGAGCGGCAGTAGACCGTGACGTGATGGCCGCGCGCGACGAGCCGCGTCGAGAGTTGTTCGGCGAAAGTCTCAAAGCCCCCGTAGCTCGCAGGCACGCCCCGTGTTCCTAGAATCGCTATCCGCATCCCCTTGAGAGGGATGAGGGATGAGGGATGAGGGATGAAGCAGATAAGCACTCAACGCTCTTGAATGCTTTCCCTCATCCCTCATCCCTCATCCCTCATCCCTTCTTCCTCCTGTCGCTTCTTCATAGACGCGCAAAGTTTGCCGCGCGGTCTCCGTCCAGTTGAACAACGCGGCGCGCGCCCGGCCGCGTGCGCCGAGCCGCGCGCGCAACTCCCGGTCGTCGATGAGGCTGGCGATGGCTGCGCCGATGGCTTCCTCGTCGAACGGGTTGACCAGAAGCCCCGCGTCGCCGACCACTTCGGGCAAACTCGTCCGGTCGCCCGCGACGACCGCCGCGCCGCATTGCATGGCTTCGAGCGGCGGCAGTCCGAATCCCTCGAAATATGATGGGTAGACGAAGCAGAGCGCGCCCGTATACAGCGCGGGCAAGTCGTGTTCGGGGATGTAGCCTGTAAAGATCACGTTCGCGGCGACGCCCGACTGTTCCACGGCACGCAGCGTTTCGCCGTACAGCCAAGCGCGTTTGCCCACTAAGACAAGGTGAGGCAGCTTATCGTGGGAACGTCGGCGGCGCAAGTCCGAGTAGGCGCGCACGAGCCGCACGAGATTCTTGCGCGGCTGGATCGAACCGACGGCCAGCACGTAGTCGCCGCCGATGCCGTAGCGTCGCTTCACTTCGGCCACGGCCTCCGTCGTGGCGGGGCGAAAGTGGGGCGCGGCGGCTGCCCGCGTCACGCTGATGCGCGCGGGCGCGACGTTGTAAGTCTCGATCAAGTCGCGCCGGGAAAACTCGGAAGGCGTGATGATGTGCGCCGCCGTCCGCGCCGTGCGCCGCACCGTGAGCCGCAGTTGCATCCAACTCCGGCGATTGAACGTCTCCGGCAAATGCTCGAACGAGAGATCGTGGATGGTGGCGACGACCGGGCACGGCGCGAAGGGCGGCGCGGTGAACTGCACGTGGAGCACGTCGGCGCGGTGGCGGCGCAACTCGACCGGGAACGTAACGGGAATCCGGATGAACGGCGTGTGGGGCAAAGTCCGGCGCACGGAGACGTGCGGCCAGCGTCCCGCGAAGCGGTCGCCGGCGCGCCCCCTCGTCACGTAGAGCGTGTAACGGTTCGACGCGCCGGAGGCGGCCAACGCCTCGACCAGATTTGTGATGTAAGTCTCGACGCCGGCCAGACCCGTGCCGACCGAGTGCGCGTCAATCGCGATGTGCAAGCCGTCCGCCGCTCCCGTCCACGCTGCGCGAAGTTTTTAGGAGAGTATGGAACGAGTGTACCCCACGCGCCGCCGCGCGGAAAGCAGACCGCCGCCGCCTGCGGCCTTCACCCCCCGCGCCCGCCGCGCGCTTCCCCTTCGTCCGCCTCCGGCGGCAAGACGCCGCGAAAGCTGCGACGATGAATGGGGCAAGCCCCGTGCGCGCGCAAGGCCGCGAGGTGCGCGCGCGTGCCGTAGCCGACGTGCGCGGCGAAACCGTATTGCGGGTAGATGTGTTCGTAGTCGCGCATCAGCGCGTCGCGGAAGGTTTTGGCGATGACGGAGGCGGCGGCGATGGAGGCGGAGATCGAGTCGCCGCGAATGATGGCGCGTTGCGGCAGTTCGACCTCTCTTAGTTGCAGGGCATCGATGAGCAGGAAGTCGGCGCAAGGCTGGAGTTCGCCGAGCGCGTTGCACATGGCGCGGCGCGTGGCGACGAGGATGTTGGTGCGGTCAATCTCTGCGGGCGGCACGAGGCCGACGCCGTAACAGAGCGCGGTGGCTTTGAGTTCTTCCGCGATGCGTTCGCGCGCGGACGCCGTCAACTTCTTCGAGTCGTCCAGACCTTCCGGCAGAGGCGCGTCCGGGTCTAGGATGACCGCCGCGGCGACGACCGGCCCGGCCAATGCCCCGCGCCCCACCTCGTCAACGCCCGCCACCATGCGATGCCCGTTCGCCCGCGCCGCGTCCTCAAACGCCGTGCAAATCTCGGAGACGCGTTTTTGACGAACCATAATAACGACAGTGACAGGCGACAGGCGACGGGTGACAAGTTAAAAAGGCTCGCTGTTTTAACTTGTCGCCCGTCGCCTGTCTCCCGTCACTCTCTTAAGCTTTGCTCTTGCGGGCGGCGGCCGAAGCGGCGGCTTGCACCTGGCTGCTGCTCGTGGGGCGCGTGTCGCGCTCGCGGATGCGGGCGGCCTTGCCGCGCAGGTTGCGCAGGTAGTA
>DASQNL010000508.1:0-19308 GCA_035644995.1 Pyrinomonadaceae bacterium
TGAACTCAAGGTCGATGCCTTCGGTTTCCAGCAGCTCGCGGTACTGTTTGACGAGCGAATCTTTCGGCTCGGTGAGAATCCGCTTGAAGTCTTCGATGGTCAGCGATTCGAGTTCGACGCGGATGGGGAAGCGGCCTTGCAGTTCGGGAATCAAGTCCGAAGGCTTCGAGACGTGAAACGCGCCCGCCGCGATGAAGAGTATGTGATCGGTGCGCACCATGCCGTAGCGCGTGTTGACGGTCGTGCCTTCGACGATAGGGAGTATGTCGCGCTGCACGCCCTCGCGCGACACGTCGGGGCCGCCGCCGCCCGATTCGCGACCGGCGATCTTGTCGATCTCGTCGAGGAAGATGATGCCGGCCGATTCGACCCGTTCGAGCGCGGCGCGCGCGACGGTGTCCATGTCTATGAGCCGCTCCTCCTCTTCCTGCAACAGGTACTCCATCGCCTCGTCCACGCGCATGCGGCTACGCTTGGTGCGCCCCTGAAAGAGGTTGCCGAGCATGTCCTTCATGTTGATGCCCATCTCTTCGACGCCCTGCGGCCCGGCAACTTCGATGGTCGGGAAATTCTTCTCGCGCACCTCCATCTCGACCATCCGGTTCTCCAACTTCCCGGCGCGAAGTTGCTCGCGGAGCTTTTCACGCGTCCGCTGAAACTGATCGTCGCGCGGCGTGGAGCCGTGCGCGTCGGAATCGGACGCGGAAGAATTGTCTTCGTCGAAATTGTAAAAGGTCGAAGAGTTTTTAGGCGGCAGCAGTAAATCGAGTATGCGTTCTTCGACGTTGAGTTCCGCCTTGTCGGCGATCTCTTCCGCTTTCTCGGCGCGCAGCATCTCGACGGCGATCTCCGTGAGATCGCGGATCATGCTCTCCACGTCGCGGCCGACGTAGCCGACCTCCGTGAATTTCGAGGCCTCGACCTTCAGAAACGGCGAATTCGACATGCGCGCGAGCCGGCGCGCGATCTCCGTCTTGCCGACGCCCGTCGTGCCGATCATGATGATGTTTTTCGGCATCACGTCGGCCGCCATTTCGGGCGCGAGTTTCTGCCGCCGCACGCGATTGCGCAGCGCGATTGCCACCGCGCGTTTCGCCGCATGCTGCCCGACGACGTGCTTGTCCAACTGCGCGACGATTTGCCGCGGCGTCATGTCGTCGAGCCGCGCTTCTTCGTCAACTTCGCCTGAGAGATAAATAACCATAGGGTAGAGGTTAGAGGTCGGAGGTTAGAGGTTGGCAAGGAGCAGGTTTGTTTTCACTGATCTCTGACCTCTAATCTCTGACCTCTGTCTTTCATAATTCTTCGACGATAATATTTTGGTTCGTGTAGATGCAAATTTCGCCCGCGATATTGAGGGCTTCGTGTGCGATGTCGCGCGCATTCATCTCCGTGTTCTTGAGCAGGGCGCGGGCGGCGGCGAGCGCGAAGGAGCCGCCGGAGCCGATGGCGAGCGCGCCGTCCTGCTCGTCGGGCGCGATGACATCGCCGTTGCCGGACAACAGGAAAGAACTCTTTTCATCGGCGACGATGAGCAACGCTTCGAGGTGGCGCAGGATTTTGTCGGTGCGCCATTCCTTGCTGAGTTCGATGGCGGCGCGTTCGAGATTGCCCTGATACTGTTCGAGCTTGCTTTCAAAGCGCGTGAGCAGAGAGAAGGCGTCCGCGCTGGCTCCGGCGAAACCGGCGAGGATGCGCTCGTTGTAGAGACGACGCACTTTGCGCGCGCCGCTTTTCATCACGGTCTCGCCGAGGCTGACCTGCCCGTCGCCCGCCATGGCGACCTTGCCGCCCCTGCGCACCAGCAGGACGGTCGTACTGCGCCAGCGTGGCATTGAAGTTTCTTTGTTCATAGTGGTAACGGGGAAATATAGGGAGTGGCTTGAAGGTAAGTCAAGGAAGGAGGTTTGTCGCGGGCGAATTTATCGTCCGTGGAGGTCTGGAAGATGTGGAATCGGACATCGAAGGATTTTGCGTTATGATAACGGAGCCGGTGAAAGACTGTCTCGGACGTGACGCGACCGATCCGTCAGAGACGTGCGGATAGGCATTTTTTGAGGGGAGCGACGGACGAGAAGTGAGACCTCTGATCGGCATAACCATGCGGCACGAACTGGACACGGAGCGTTTTTATCTCGCACGCGCCTACAGTGAAGCGGTGGAAGCCGCCGGCGGGGTGCCCGTCCATTTGTCCTTGATTCCGAAGGCCGAATACATCGAGACGATCTCGGACAGGTTGGACGGCGTGCTATTGCCCGGCAGCGCATCCGACGTAGACCCTTTGCGATATGGACGCGAACCGCATCGCAAACTCGGGACGGTGCATCCGCTCCGCGACGCGACCGACGCTCTGGTGTTGCGGGAGGTCGAACGCCGTGCGATGCCCCTGTTGGCGATCTGTTTCGGGTTGCAAATATGGAACGTCTGGAGAGGCGGGACGCTGATTCAGGACATAGAGAGCGAACTGCCGGAAGCCATCCGGCACGAACAGGGCGCGCCGAGGGGACGCCGCTCGCACCGCGTGCGCTTACTGGCGGAGAGCGGTCTGTCAAAATTGGCCGGCGGCGAGAGCACGCTCGTCAACAGTCATCACCATCAAGCCATCGAAACCGTCGGCGAGGGGCTGCGCGCGACGGCCTGGACGGCTGATGGTTTGATCGAAGCGCTTGAAGACCAGAGAACCGACCGCTGGGCTGTGGGCGTCCAGTGGCATCCGGAAATCGAGTGGGAAGAGGACGGATTCTCTGAAAATCTGTTCACATCGTTCATCGCCGCCGCGCGACTTTATACGAGGCAACGTAGCAATGGACAACTACTTGAGTCAAAAGCGGGTTAATTCGAGACGCGTCCGATAACGCCGGGATTGGTGGCTTTTCTTGAGCTATTGAGTTTAATAGAAGGATAAAACATGGGGCAGGGTATTGCGGGTTTGAGTTTGGGCGGGCGTGTGGCGGTGGTCACCGGCGGGTCGAGGGGGATCGGGAGAGCTGTCGCGGAGCGTCTGGCGGAGGCGGGGGCGCGTGTAGTAATTAGCTTTAAAAACGACGAAGTGGTGGCATCGGAGACCGCCGCGGCGATCATGCGCCAATATCAAACGGAGGCCTTGGCCGTTCGGAGCGATGTCAGCGAAGTGTCCGGCGCGGAGCATTTGATAAATACGACCATCGAGAAGTTCGGGCGGCTGGATATACTGGTCTGCAATGCGGGGATTTGGGAAGGGGCGGCGGTCGAAGAGATCGAGGAAGCACTCTGGGATCGCGTGATTGACGTGAACCTGAAGGGCACCTGGACGGCTTGCCGCGCGGCTGTGCCGTTTTTGAAAGGCCGTGGATGGGGGCGCATCGTCATAATCAGTTCGACCGCGGGGCAGAGAGGGGAAGCGAACGTCTCGAATTATGCGGCGTCGAAGGGCGGTCAGATCGCTTTCACCAAATCGCTGGCGGTTGAGTTGGCGCGGCACGGGGTGACGGTCAACGCGGTCGCGCCGGGATGGGTCGAAACCGAGATGACTGCGAAAGCGTTTACAGACGAGAGTTTTCGCCGGAGCGTGGAGGCGACGATCCCCCTCGGAAGGATCGCCGCGCCCGAAGACGTGGCGTTGCCGGTGCTCTTTTTGTGCAGCGACTGGGCGCGGCATATCACAGGGGAAGTGTTGAACGTCAACGGCGGCTCCGTTTTGTGCGGCTAGAGAGAGACGCGATTCCGTTGTCGCCGCCGCGTAACTTGTGTGGGAGGGGAACTGTCTTGAGTGTAAATGAAAAGCGAAAGATCAGTCTGGGCATCGAAGAACTGCTCTCGAAACGCGGCAACTTGCTGCGCGGCGCGCGCGTCGGGCTGATTTGCAATCAAGCGTCGGTTGACCATGAACTCAGCCATTCCGCAGACCTCTGCCGCTCTCAGAGCGATTTTAAACTGACCGCACTTTTCGGCCCGCAGCACGGGATACGCGGCGAAGCGCAGGACAACATGATCGAGTCGCCGCACACTTTCGACGCGGAGACAGGCCTGCCCGTCTTCTCGCTCTATAGCGAGACGCGCGAGCCGACCGAAGCGATGTTGGAAGAGATAGACGCCTTCGTCTTTGATATGCAGGACATCGGGTGCCGCATTTACACCTTTGTCTATACGCTGGCTAATTGTATGCGCGCGGCTCAGAAATACGGGAAGCGTGTGGTGGTTTGCGACCGGCCGAACCCGATTGGCGGCGAAAAGGTGGCCGGGAACGTCTTGGAGCCGGAATACGCCTCGTTCGTAGGGCAATTTCCACTCCCGACGCGCCACGGGATGACGGTCTGTGAGTTGGCGAAGATGTTCAAAGAGCGTTGGGGCATCGATTGTGAGTTGGACTTGGTTTTGATGGACGGCTGGACGCGCGAACTCTGGTTCGACGAGACGGACGCCCCCTGGGTTTTGCCCTCGCCGAATATTCCGACGCTCGACAGCGCGACCATCTTTCCGGGGACGGTTCACCTGGAAGGGACGCAGATGTCTGAAGGGAGGGGCACGACGAAGCCCTTTGAATTGATCGGCGCGCCCTACATCGATGCCGCGCGTTACAAACGCGAACTCGATTTACAGGGTTTGGCGGGCGTGCATTTTCGCGCTTCCTCTTTTCAACCGACGTTTCAGAAGCACGCCGGGCGCGCTTGCGGCGGCGTCCAGATACACGTCACTGATCGTGAACAGTTTGAGCCGGTCATCACGGGCGTCGCGACGGTTAAAGTGGCGCGTGAGCTTTATCCGGAGGAGTTTAAGTGGAAACAGCCGCCATACGAGTACGTCTACGACCGAAATCCCTTCGACGTGATCGCCGGGACGGCGGGTTTGAGGGAAGCTCTGGAGAGAGGCGACTCTTTGGAGGTGTTGCAAAGTTCTTGGGACGAGAAGTTGAAGCCGTTTATGGCCGAGCGGGACGATTTTCTACTCTACTAATCGTAGGATATACAGTTTTTACATGGGGTCGCCGCATGTGTTGCGTGAAAGGTCGCCGCGCCGACAGATAAGGTACAGCTTTAACTGAAGAACGTCTATGTTGCCTCCGCTCGATCTTTTGTTGCGTGAATGTGAAGCGCTGCACGGCCACATCTGCCCCGGGCAGGTCTTGGGTGCACGGATGGCTGTGCTCGGCTGCAAGTTGATCGGGGTAGATGACCCGCGCGGCGCGGACAGGAAAAAATTGATCGTCTGGGTCGAGATTGACCGCTGCATGACGGACGCTCTGAGCGCGGTCACGGGTGTGCGGCTCGGCCGCCGCAGTCTTAAATATTTTGATTACGGCAAGGTGGCCGCCACTTTCTTGAATACAGAGACGGGAATGGCTGTCCGCGTGGCCGCCTTGGATTCTTCGAGAGCGTTGGCCGAAGCGCGCTACGCCTCTCTCCCGACCAAAAAAGAGCGGCAAATGGCTACATATAAAGAAGCAGCGGAGGCGGAACTGTTTAAGACAGAGACGGTCAGGGTAGATTTTAGAGAGACGGATGCCCCGGGGCGGCCACGGACGCGCCGAGCTTGTAGCAGGTGTCTGGAAGGGGTCAACGATGGCCGCGAGGTCATCACGGAAGGCGGCGAAATCTTGTGCCGTCCTTGCGCAAACGGCGGATATTACGAACTGCACGCGCACTGATAGAGAGTACAGGGACGCAGAGTATTGCCTTTCAACGAGTCGACTTGTGGTGTGGAGGAGAGGATTTTGGAAGAGATAAGAAGTTCTACGGAAAAGCCCGGCATGGAGGCTTGGCTGGCCGGCGGTTTGGCCTGGGTGATTCCCGGCGCAGGCCATTTTTATCAAGGTCATTTGGTGCGGGGTCTATTGTTGGGAGGCTCCGTGCTAGCCATGTATGTTACCGGTTGGTGGCTCGGAGGGCATTTATACGGTTTGCATAATGTGGCGGAGACGGGATTTCTGGCCTACGTCTTCGGTTTTTGTGATTTGGGAACGGGGTTGCTCTATCTCTCAAGCCTGCTCGCTGATGTCGCGGTGGCGGATCATTCACAACTGCCGACCTCTGAATACGGAGATCGATTTCTGATGGTTGCGGGACTCCTGAACTATTTGAGCATGCTGGATGCGTTCGACATCGCTGCCGGGAGGAAGAAGTGAGACATTTCCTGATCATGGTTTTATTCGCGGCTTTCGTGGCGATAATTTTCGGCATCGTAGGTCGTGAGAAATCGTTCGAACGTTTTACTTACGGGGTTAAGATATTCGCCGAATTCGTCGGCATCGGACTGGTTCTTGCTTGGGTTCTGTACGGGCTGCCGATTTAGTTGCGCGCGTCCGATAACGTCAGGTCGTTGTTTACATGTTTGATTAAATTTAATTGGAAGAGGATTGTGTGAGCGACTTAAGCGGCTTGAGCGGCTTGATAGGGCAGACATGGGACTTTTTGAAACCGAAGCGATAGTACTGAGAATCTACAAACTCGCGGAGGCCGATAAAATAGCCGTCTTCCTCTCGCAAAATTCAGGGGTGATGCGCGGAGTGGCGCGCGGGGCGCGGCGTTTGAAGAGCAAATTCGGAGCCGCCCTGGAGCCTTTCACACTGATCAGCCTCTCCTACTTTGAGAAGGAGGGGCAGGAACTCGTATCCATTCGTCAGGCCGACATCCTGCGTTCATATTTTGAATTAAGTAAGAATACGGAAGTGGTTGTCGCGCTTGAATATATTAGCGGCCTGATACTCGATTTCGCTCCGCCTCACGAACCGAACGAGAAAATCTTTCGCATGGTCAGGGCGTGCGTGGAGGCCATCGCCGCCGCGCCTGAGAACTTACGGCACCACACACGTTATTGTGAGGTGTGGTTGTTAAAACTATCAGGGTTTTTGCCCGACCTGCGTGCTTGTGTGAATTGCAAGCGACTTCTAGGTGAAAATAGTGGAAAGGTATATTTGGGAACGGACGGCGCCTTGCGTTGCGTCGGGTGCGCGGACAAGACGGATCTGTCCATCTCCTCCGAAGCCACGGCATATCTACGTGCGACGCAACGCCTTGCGCCCGGAGATTGGGCAGGGTCTCTCAGTCTCGCCCCCGAGACGACGCTCAAGGAACTCTCACATGTCACGCAGAGATTGATTACACGCGCCCTCGAAAGGCTCCCCAGAGGGCGCGCCGCCATCGAATAAACCATTATACACGGAGCATCCCCTTGTTAAGGCAAGGATTTTCGGAGGACTCCCTGTAACATTAAATAAAATGAAAATATTTGGCGGACGACTGGTCGAGAGGTACATCATTGCAGCGATCCTGCCCTACCTCGGATTGTCTTTGGTGCTCTTGACCTTCGTTATCTTGGTGCAACAGGCCGGCAAGTTCGTGGAAATTCTCAGTTCCGCAGACCCTTCCTTGGACGTCGTGTCGGATATTGCTTTGGGCTTGATCCCTAACATACTGATCTTTACGCTTCCGATGTCCGTGTTGATCGGCACCGCCATGGGTCTCAGCAAACTCGGCAGTGATAGTGAGTTGATAGCCATGCGGGCGGCGGGGGTGGGAACTTGGCGGTTTGTCTCGCCTGTGTTGCTGTTGGGGGGCGTTTTTACTCTGTTGACGCTCTACGTAGGTTTTGAGATCGCGCCCAGAGCCTCGTCTCTATTACGTGACGCCGCGCTCAAGGTTACTCTGTCTAAAATCGAGTCGCCGATTCAACCACACACTTTTAATACGGAAATGCCGGGCAAAGTTGTTTATGTGCGGGACGGCGATCAGGCGCGCGGTCAGTGGGGGAGAGTGTTTATCCACTGGCAGGACGGAGGCCGGGAATTGCGTCTGATAACTGCCCGTAGCGGTCGGCTTGATGTGACGGGGGAGCAGACGGAATTAGTGCTCACAGATGCGTTGGTCACCACGCTGCCTGCCAAAGAAGATGTTCAAACCGCCAGCAACGCACAACTTGTGACCGAAAGTTCTGCGCAGTTTCGCTTGCGTCTGAATACGGGGCGGAATGCATTGCTCAAAAAGTTTCAGGAGAGACGCGTCGAGATTGACGAACTCGATTGGCGTGAACTTTCAGAAAAGGCGCAGGGAGCAGAGGGCACGGAGAAAATCCTATTACTCACGGCGCTCAACAAGAGATTGGCGCTATGTCTCGCGCCAATGGCATTCGCACTGCTTGGAGCCGGATTCGGCGGACGCTTGAAGAGACTCGGCAGAGGTCAGGCGGTGATCATCTCTATCGGCGCAATGCTCATATATTATTTGGTTTTATTGGGAGGAGAGCAATCGAGCCGGAGCGGGCTGCTCCCGCCGCAAGTCGGCAGCTGGCTGGCAACCGGGCTGGCGGCGGCCGTCGGTCTCGTCTCGCTCTTCATTAACGAGCGAAATGTATCAGGCGGACTGCATGCCCGATGGCTTGTCGCCGGCACAGCCTCCGCCCCCGCGGCTAAAGCCGGGCGCGCGCGAAACTCCATCCTCCTCGGACTCTTGGACAGAAGTTTGCTCTCGACCGTCTCTCTTAACTTCGTACTGGCTTACGGGGTTCTTTTGTTAATCTTTCTGATCTTCACACTATTCGAACTGCTGCGCTTTATCTCAGGCTCGGAATGGCGACTGGTGCTCCTCTACCTTTTATATCTAATACCCTTGGCTAGCATGAGCCTGGTGCCAATTGGTCTGCTCGTCGCAGTTCTTGTAACTTATGCCATCCTCGCACGACGCAATGAAGTGGTCGTCTGGTGGGGAAGCGGGCAGAGCCTGTATCGGTTGTCATTGCCGATTATCCTTTTCTCCCTGTTGATAAGCGTCGCATTGGGTTTATTGCAGGAAAATATCCTTCCGCAAGCCAACCGGCGGCAAGAGAGCTACAGAGCGCAGATTCGGGGAGGGCTGAATAGGGCAATGACGCCCACGGGCGTGCAATGGCTAGCCGTTCCCGCCGCGCAGCGGCTCTATTCATATAGATACGGAGATGACGGACAATCACTGCTGACGCCGGTTATTTACGAATTTGACCCGGAGGGAATTCATTTGAAAAACCTGATTTCGGGCCGGGAAGGTAAATGGAACGAGATTAACAAGTTGGAGATTCGCGACGCCGAGGTCATGCAAGTCGGGCGGACGAAGATAGGAAGTATTGGTCGGGTTGAGAAATACGTCGTGACGGAAACTACGCCCGCTCAATCCTTTAAACCACTGCTTAACAAGCCTTCGGAACTTAATTCGCGGGTCTTAAGCGAATACATAAGGACGCTTAAGAACGTCAGGCCGGACGAGATCACCGCTTTGCGCATAGCGCTCTACCGGCGCAGTGCGGATATTGCGACCCCAGTCATTTTGGCCTTGATAGGCATTCCCTTTGGCGTCTTCTTCGGACGGCGTTCCGCATTTTGGGCCTTAGGGGCGGCACTTATTATCGGACTCTTGCTGTGGGGGAGCGCGAGTGCGTTCCAACAGCTAGGGAATTACAGAATCTTACCGGCACCTCTTGCCGCATGGGGTACCCCCTTGATCTTTACCGCTCTCGCCTTGCTCTTATTTTCCCGCGCACGCACCTAAGTTTTCGGGCGTCTTGCGATTCATGAAATAGAAAAACCGGCCGGGAGATTGGACTGCCTCCCGGCCGGTTTTTCTATTTCGCAGAGACAAGAGACCTGTAACTTAAGTCCCCGTCTCCCAGCTGTTCATGTACTCGATTTGTTCCGCCGTTAACGTATCGATGGAGATGCCGAGCGCCCTCAACTTAAGACTGGCAATTTCAGCATCCACTTCGCGCGGCAGTAGGTGTACGCCGGGTTGAAGCTCACCTTTATGTCTGACCAGATATTCAACCGACAGGGCTTGATTGGCAAAACTCATGTCCATCACGCTCGCCGGATGCCCCTCGGCGGCCGCTAAATTAATTAACCGGCCTTCGCCCAAAACGATAATCCGGTGTCCGCTGGCGCTGACTTGATATTCCTGCACGAACGGACGCAACGTCTGCGGTTCCGCGTTGGATAATTCGCGCAGGCCGACCAAATTCAGCTCCAAATCGAAATGCCCGCTATTGCAAACAATAGCTCCGTCCTTCATCCGCGCGAAGTGCTCTGTATCGATGACGTGGCGGTTACCCGTCACCGTCACGAAAATGTCGCCGACGGCCGCCGCCTCTTTGATCGGCATCACACGAAATCCGTCCATCACGGCTTCCACAGCCTTGATGGGGTCGATCTCCGACACGACGACGTTCGCACCCATCCCGCGTCCGCGCAGCGCGACGCCCTTTCCGCACCAACCGTAGCCGACCACGACCAAAGTGCGTCCGGCCAGAAGAATGTTGGTGGCGCGGATAATTCCATCGAGGGTGGATTGCCCTGTGCCATAGCGATTATCGAAAAGATGCTTGGTTTGCGCATTATTGACAGCCATAGAGGGGAAGGTAAGCACCCCTGCATTTGCCATGGCTTGCAAACGAACGATTCCCGTGGTCGTCTCCTCGGTCGTTCCGATCACTTCTTTAACCTGGTCTGCGCGCTCCTTGATGAGCGTCGCGACGACGTCGGAGCCGTCGTCGATAATGATTTCCGGATGAAAGTCAAGAGCGGTGCGCACGTGACGGTTATATGTTTCGGTCGTTTCACCTTTGATAGCGTAGACGGGAATGCCCCAGTCCGAGACCAAGGAGGCCGCCACATCATCTTGCGTGGAGAGCGGGTTCGAGGCGATCAAGACAGCTTCCGCGCCGCCGGCTTGCAGCGTGCGCGCCAGATTGGCCGTCTCCGTGGTGATGTGTGCGCAAGCTATCAGACGTACTCCCGCGAGCGGTTGCTCAGATGCGAATCGCTCGCGAATGAGCCGCAGAACAGGCATCTCACGTTCAGCCCACTCAATTCGACGTTTTCCGTCCGCCGCTAGCCCGATATCTTTGACATCATACTCAACTGCTGGTGTTGCAGACATTTATGTTTTCCTTTGTGATCTGTTTTATTAGCCTGTGTAATGAACACAGGGCTCTGCTACAAGTTTAAGAGAAGGTAGATTTAAACTCCGGCCGCTTCGCGCAGTTTCTCAGCTTTATCGGTGGCCTCCCAAGTGAAACCGTCCAGACGTCGCCCGAAATGGCCGTAAGCTGCTGTTTTTCTGTAGATTGGCGTGCGTAAGTTAAGGCTCTGGATGATTCCGTATGGGGTCAATTCGAAATGTTCCCGCACCAAGTTAGCCAATGAATCCTCGCTCACACGACCGGTCCCGCTCGTATCGACCAAAACCGAGACCGGATCGGAGACGCCGATTGCGTATGCCAGCTGCACCAGGCACCTGTCGGCAAGTCCGGCTGCGACGACATTTTTCGCGATGTACCGGGCCATGTAGGCGGCCGAGCGGTCAACCTTGGTGGGGTCTTTGCCGGAAAATGCGCCGCCTCCGTGGGGAGCGTATCCGCCATAGGTGTCCACAATAATTTTACGGCCGGTCAAACCCGCGTCGCCTTGCGGGCCGCCCGTGACGAAGCGTCCCGTGGGGTTAATGTGATACTTCGTGTTCTTGTCTATCAACTCAGGGGAGATGGTAGGCTTAATAACTTGTGCTAAAACTTCATCACGCAACTGTTTGTTCTCCACCTTCGCATCATGCTGCGTGGAGATAACGACGGCATCCACACGAAAAGGGCGGCCGTCCCGGTATTCGATTGTGACCTGAGATTTACCGTCAGGCCGTAGATAGGGTAGTTCGCCCGAACGGCGTGTCTCTGCGAGACGCTCGGCCAGCTGGTGTGCGAGTTGAATCGGGAGGGGCATTAATTCCGGAGTTTCATTACAGGCAAAACCAAACATCAGCCCCTGGTCGCCCGCGCCTCCCGTATCGACTCCCAACGCTATATCGGGCGACTGTCGCCCGACCGCGTTCAGCACGCTGCAAGTATCGCAATCGAAGCCGTACTTGGCTCTCGTATAACCGATTTCCCTAATTGTTTCACGTGCCACTTGGGAAAAGTCGACTTGCGCTTCCGTCGTAATCTCCCCGGCAATGACAACTAATCCGGTCGTCACCAAGGTTTCGCAAGCGACGCGTCCCGTCGGGTCTTGGCGCAAAACCTCATCTAAGACCGCGTCCGAAATTTGATCCGAGATTTTATCAGGATGTCCCTCTGTAACGGATTCTGAGGTAAATAGGTAAGTACCGGTGTTGCTCAAAATTCAATGCTCCTTAACGGATGACTCAAACGTGTTTAGACAAAAGACCGCGTACTGTACCAGCGGCTAGATCGTCTGTCAAGATTCGACGGGGTTCCCGGCATACACAGTGCGCATGACGAGCCACTATGCGCCACTAAACATCCCCCCCGAAGCCTCACGAATTGATTCTTTTAATTGTCTCACGACACGTATACATAATATTCATTATCAGACTCAGGCGATATTATCGACAATCTTCAAATCTCACCTCCCTCATCGGAAGCTCCCTTCACAAAGGCCGCTCGTGGGTGATAATTATCGTAGGTTTCCCGCAAATGCTCTCTCGATAAATGCGTGTAGATTTGAGTGGTAGCCAGGTCGCTATGGCCTAGGAGAGCCTGCACAGAGCGCGAATCAGCCCCGTGCTGCATGAGATGAGTCGCGAAACTGTGGCGCAGGGTGTGTGGCGACACGTTTTTAAATCCGAGCTTCGCGCAATACCACTTTAAAATCTCCGCGAAGTTGTGCCGCGTCAGGGGTCTCCCTCCATCTCTTACAAAAAAAGCTTTGACGGAAACCCCTCCCAACAATAAATGGCGTTTCTGTTTGTACTCCTCCAACCAACTCAAAGCGCTTCTGCCAATAGGAATATAACGCTGCTTGCTTCCTTTTCCGTGACACGTCAGCAAACCGCGCTCAAAGTTAATATCAGTCGCGATGAGGCCGATCAACTCCGAGACGCGCAACCCCGTCGCGTATAGAAGCTCCAACATGGCTCGATCACGAATACCTGTGGGAGTGTCGGCATCTGGTGCATTCAATAAACGCCCGATTTCCTCCTCCGTCAGAAAACGTGGGAGATGTTTATCTACTTGCGGCGCCAAAATATTGGCTAACGGGTCGTCTTTGATAAAACCGTCCCGCAATAAGAATCTATAAAATCCGCGCGCGCCGGAGATCATTCTGGCTATCGAACGAGGCGCTAAACCGGACTGTGTCAGCCTTCTGATACAATCCGACAGGTCATGCTTACTAAGAGTCTGTAAAGGAACCCCTGCCTCGCGGGCGAACTCCTGCAATTTATTCAAATCATGCGCATAATTCGTGAGCGTATTAGCGGACAGTCCCCTCTCGACTCTCAGGTAAGCAAAATATTCCCCAAGTAAATCACGTTCCATAGCCAGACCTCCACGCTCTTTATTTAAAACCGTCGCCTCAAACATCTCGAATCCTCAACACTTGACGACCCTTCCCCGACTAGCCTAGAGTTACAAAAAAAAGCGATGGCAATTAAAATTGAAAACGCCTCGACGGCAACACTACCGCGCAACACCATTGCGCAAATCGAAAGAATTATCGATACGCTCCCGCGTGAACACCTGCGTGGAATTGACCGCCTGCGTCTCGTAGATACGATCAACGACCCCAGACTGCGTCTACCACAAAGTAGCCAACTACCGGGACTCTACCATCCACGCCAGGGGAATCAGACTGCTTGGCTGGAAGTTTCCATGTCCGTGTTGCTTCCCCGTTCGAAACCGTTTTTCAAACGCCTCCTCCCCAAACTCTCTTTCAAGGGTAATTTGGCCTCCGTGATATTTTCTCTGGCAGGTCAGCACTATTACCTCACCCTGAGACATTCCATCAAGAAGGGACAAATAGAGCCTTCGGTTCGCGCATACACTGAGAAGTATTTAAAAGTTTGGTCGGAAGGACAGCACAGTCTGAGGACGCGAATCTTTAAACCCTTGCAACCTACCTTCGAGCGGTGGGCTAAATCATTACAACGTCAAGCGGCTAAAGAAAGAAAAAGAACTCCGGGTACATAAAACACCCCCCCCCGGCACTTAAAGTATCGCTCGAACAGTTATCAGTTCTCTACTCCGTATTGCCGGTCTCCATATTCACGCTGCTTTCAAGAGAATCTAAGACCTTTCGCAACGCCTCGGCAATTTGTTGTCGCTGCACTCCGGAACTCTTGAAACGCATTTCCACCGTAAAATCACCGTCTGCGCCCGCGTATCGAAAGACATACGGCTCTGATTTTTGTTTCTCAGGCGACGATTTCTTTCCCTCTTGCTTCGAGCGGCGCGCCGCGCGCGCCCCATCCCGATTTAGTCCCTGAGAGGTTATTTCGCCCAAAATATCATGCATTGATTCGATGTCGGGCTGACGGACGACCTGTAACAAGAGAGACTTCGCTCCTATGTCGGCGCGTCGACATTTCTCACGTATTACTTCAGGTAGAGAGGCGATGGACAGAGCTTCCGTCACCGTGCTGCGGCTCTTTCCCACTTTTCGCGCCACATCATCATGCGTATACCCGAAACGCTCGCAAAGCGCGGCCAAACCGTCCGCCTCTTCCCAGGCCGTCAGGTCTTTCCTTTGCATATTTTCGATCAAAGCGATTTCAGCCACCGCCCTGTCGTCCACTTCCATCTCGATGCACGGCACGTCCCTCAACCCCGCCGCCTTCGAAGCACGCCAACGACGCTCGCCCGCAATGATCATCCAACGCCCGGTGATGCGCGAGGGCTTGACGAGAAGAGGCTCCAAAACGCCTTTTTCTTTAATGGAAGCGGTGAGGTCATTTAAGTCGCCGATCTCCACGCGTGGCTGCTCCGGATTCGGATCAAGCTGGTCTAAGGCTATCAAACGCCCGATTGGCGTCGGGTGATGCGTAGCAAGTTCCTCCACATAATGCGCGTCATGGCGCATTCTGATGCCCGTAGGCAGTCCTCTCTTAGACACGACCGATCACCTCATCGCAAAGTTTGGCATACTCATTGGCGCCGGAAGATTGCGGAGCGAAAGTGAAAATAGACTCTTTGTATGCAGGAGCCTCTTCCAAACGAACACTCTTAGTTATGACAGTCTCAAACATCTGCGCCCCGAACACGTTGCGAATCTGTTCGTGTACCTCTCTCGCCAAAGTCGTCCGCCGGTCATGGAGCGTCACGACGACCCCTAAGACATGGAGTTGCGGGTTAGGCCGGGCTTTAACCTTTTCAATAGTTTCAAGCAAATCGTCCGTGCCTTCGAGGGCGAAATATGAAGACTGTATGGGGATTAAAATGTGTGTCGCGGCGACGAGCGCGTTCACGGTAATCAAACCGAGGGTCGGCGGCGTGTCAATGAGAATCACATCATAGCGGGAACGCAGAGATTCGAGACGATCTTTAAGCCTGAACGGGGCGTCGAAATCACCCACCAACTTAGATTCGAGCTTCGCCAGACTTATACGTGCAGGGATGATATGTAATCCCTCGACAGCCGTTTTATAAATATAGCCGTCCGTCGCATCATCGCCATCGAGCATCAATTCATAAGCCGACAACTCAACCGTCGCGGGGTCTAGAAATGAGATTGAGCTATTACCTTGAGGGTCCATGTCGAGAAGTAAGACACGTTGACCCCGGCGTGCAAAGGCCGCCGCCAAATTGATGGCAGTTGTGGTCTTACCAACACCGCCCTTCTGATTTGCAATAGCGATAACTAAGTTCAGATTGAAGCTCCTTCATCACAAGCGACACCAAATTCACCGTGGCAACTTGGAAGAAAACCCCTACATCGGTAAATCGCCCGCCTCGCCGATGACATCCGGCCATTCTTCATCTTCACCGGAACCGGACTCTTCCGTCTGTTCGCCGGTGAGACTATGCGAGGCTTGTATCACGTCTTCATTAACATAAATCGGACAATCTGCGCGTAAAGCTAGGGCGATGGCGTCGGATGGTCTTGAGTCCAACATCATAAAATCACCACTGTTGCTCCGCATCTCGATGACGGCGAAAAAGGTATTGTCCCTCAGTTCTGTCACCACCACGCGTTCGACGCGCGCACCCATTTCCACGATCAAATTCCGTAATAAGTCGTGTGTCATGGGGCGCTGGGTCGCAATTTTCTCAATTTCGAGGGCAATAGCATTCGCTTCATAAGCCCCCACCCAAATCGGCAAAAGGGTCTCACTATTAACATCTTTGAGGATAACGATTGGTGTCCCGCTATTCGGGTCCATCATCAAACCTCTAATCTTTACTTCGATTTCCATACGTCAACCTCACCCATAACTTTAATCCCAGCCCGCATATTATTCAGACCAATTCCCCGTAGAGGCTATTCGCCTTCGCTTCCTTCACGCGGACGGATACGATTTGCCCCTGCAAACCTTCTCCGCCCGGAAAATTCACCACCTTATTGCAAGTTGTATGGCCGCTCATATCCAAAGCGGATTTCGCGCTTTTTCGCTCGACCAAGATGGAGACCTTCCGGCCGACATAATCGGCATATATTTCCTTCTGAATATCTTTTTGCAGCTGTTCCAAGGCGTGGAAACGAATCGCCTTTTCGTTATCGGACACATTATTGTCTAATAGGGCCGCCGGGGTGCCGTTTCTCTCGGAATATTTGAAAATGTACAGAGCATCGTAACGACAATATTCGATTAAACGCAGCGTCGCCTCGAAATCCTCCGATGTCTCGCCGGGAAATCCGACGATAATATCGCTGGTCAGAGCGTATCTGCGTTTCGCTTTCTTGATTGTATCTATGCGTGAAAGATAATCGGAAACCTTATAACCACGCCGCATAGCACGCAGGATGCGGTCGCTGCCTGACTGAACCGGCAGATGTATCCAATCACACAGATTCTCATGTTCATCCATCGCCGCCACGATGTCTGGATGAAAATCACGTGGGAAAGAAGTAGTAAACTTGATTCGAGGCATCTGCGTGGCCGCGACCGCGCGCAATAACCTCGAAAAAGGAGTCGCCCCGGAGAAGGCTTCAAGTCCAACTTCAGTTTTAGGCCTGTAACTATTGACGTTCTGGCCTATTAGCTGAACTTCTTGATAACCCGCGGCGTGCAGCCTTTTGATTTCGTCAACGATCTCGACCGCGGCGCGACTCTGTTCCCGACCACGCGAAAACGGGACGATACAATATGTGCAAAATTTATTACACCCTTCAATGATCGGGATGTAGGCGACAAAGGGAGAGTGTCGCCCGACGACCGGCACATCCCACTGCTCCGCCTCCAATCGCTCACCCAGATCGAGCACGTGCTTCTCACCATCTAGCGCACGTTTAATCAAGTCCGGCAGTCGATCTGTCGCGCGCGTTCCGGCCACGATGCGCACGCCGGCTCCGTCATCAAAGAGCGATTCCCCTTCCAGTTGCGCGACACAACCCATGATCCCGATCAAGGGTTCATTTGCGCCCAAGCTCTTTTTGATTTCACCGATCCGATTGAAGACTTTTTGTTCAGCACGGGCACGTACCGAGCAAGTGTTGAAGAGTATAACATCGGCGGTTTCAGCCTCGCCTGAAATTCCATAACCAGCGTCACGCAGATGCGATGTGGCTCTCTCCGTATCGGCAATATTCATCTGACAGCCAAATGTTTCTATATAGACATTGCCCTTCGACATCGCGCTCGCTCCCTTAGTAAATGAAGTGTATCAGAAATGCGGAATTGCCGCCGAAATAGTTCGGTCTTAGGTGCGGCCATCAATATCTTTCTTCTTCCTTCTAATTCGGGCAGAGGCTTTGGTATGTCCGTGTGTGGAATTTTCTTTCGCAGTGTCCAGCAGCCATTCTGCTGTTTCTCGCGCCGTTGCCACCTCTTGAGATACACCTAGCATCCTCGCGATTTCCGACACACGCTCTGGTTGCCCCAGTTCCGTTATCCGGGTGAGCGTCCGGCCCTCTTCGACATGTTTGGCTATGGCATAATGATGATCCGCGAACCGTGCGATCTGCGGTTGATGTGTGACGCAGAGAACTTGTTGAGACGCGGCCAGCGACTTGAGTCTGCGACCCACAGCCTCCGACACGTGCCCTCCGATGCCCGTATCAATTTCGTCAAACACGAGCGTCGTGTCAAGTGAAGGTTCTACTTGAACTTTCGGCTTGCTATGGCTTATTGTCCTTAGAGTTAGCATCAGACGGGATAATTCTCCTCCAGAGGCTACGCGTTGGAGTGGGCGCGCGAGTTCCCCTATATTGGCCGACAAATGAAACTCTACCCGATCAGCCCCTGTCGGACTCCAATAGGCCGGAGAGGTTGTCGATGTCGGGTCTTGGTCTTCCAGCGGTAGATTTTCCGGCGGAGAGTCTGAAACTATGCCGGATTCTTCCTGCGCCGTGTCAATGACCACACTAAAACGAGCGCTCTCCATCGCTACTTGGCGCAGGTCTTCCATGACCCGTCTCTCAAAATCAACTCTCGCAGCCTGACGACAGCCGCTTAATTGCCCGGCCAGAACTCGATACTCTTCCCGTACAACTTCCAAATCGGCCAATAGCTCCGCTTGATGTTCTTCCCAATTCGTCAACTGGTCAAGTTGCCTGTATATGCCTTCCCTGATTTCGTTGAGGTCGTTATTAACACGCCCGTACTTCCGCCTGAGCCTTTCAAATTCACTTAATCTTTCTTCAATCTCACTCAAACGGGACGGCGAGTATTCGATTCGCGCCGCGTAGCTGCGCAGAGTGTCGGCTACGTCATTCAGCGAAAGGGTGGCCTCCTCCAGAGCGTTCAAAAGAGGGGAGAACCGATGATCAATTGTCTCTAGAGACTGCAAAGCTCGACGAACGGAACCGAGCCTCGCCAATACGCTCTCTTCACTCTCGTACAGCTCATTATATGCGCTTGCATTTAATTCGGAGAGATGTTCCGCATTGGTTAATAACTTTTTCTCTTCGAGCAGTCGTTCATCTTCGCCAGGCTGTGGATTGAGAAGGTCTATTTCTGCAACTTGAAATTTCAGTATATCCAAGAGTCGCTCTCTCTCCACTTTATCCCTGGTCATTGCGTTCAACTCTTCAATCATCTTCCGCCAAAGAGCATATTTTATGGCAACTTGCCGACGCAAATCATTACAACCGGCGAAGTCATCCAACAATAGGAGGTGTGCATGCGGCGAAAGCAGTGAGCGCTGTTCCCCTTGTCCATGTATTTCCACGAGGAACGGATTGAGCTTTTTTAAAGTAGCGAGAGTCACACTTCTGTCGTTAATAAAGATGCGATTGCGGCCTCCCAACTGAACTTCACGCCGAATCGTTAAATATTCATCGTCGGCAATTTCAACAGCCAACTCGCTGAGTTCAGACTTAACTCGCTGTTCATTAATACCGCTAAGCTCAAAGATACCTTCAACCAGGGCGCCCTTTTCGCCTGTTCGCACCACGTCCGAAAACGCTCTGGCACCCAGGAGGAG
>DASQNL010000509.1:0-3050 GCA_035644995.1 Pyrinomonadaceae bacterium
CAGGCGGCAACGGAAATGTATTTCCACTTGCTGCGTCCTGTCGAGCGTGCGCACGTGAAAGAGTTGCGGCGCGTCGAGTTCGATGCCGACCTCTTCGCGCAGTTCGCGGCGCAAGGCGTCCAGAGGTTGCTCGCCGCGCTCGATGAAGCCGCCGGGGATGCCCCAGCCGCTGCCCGTGCGAAACTCGTGATTCAACAACATCACGCGCCCGCGCTCGTCCAGGACGACCGCGCCGACCGTCACCATGAAGCGCGGCTCGACGAGCCACACGCCCCAACGCCGCACCCGCCTCGGCGACCCATGCCACAGTGCCCCCAACAATTTTTTCCACATGCGACGCCATGATAAACGATGAAGTAGGAACGCGGAACGATGAATGGAAGGCAGGAAACAGAAAACAGAATACAGGAGTCAGAATTAAGAATCTCCGAGCCTTCCTTCTGACTCCTGTATTCTCAATTCCGTGTTCTACTTCATCGTTCCGCGTTCCTACTTCATCGTTACTTTTCATTGACGCGCTCCGGCGTTTCTCCGTAAGATTGCGTGCAAGTTTTTTCACGTCGTCCGAGATGGCCGAAGCCGAGTCGCCTTAAGGTTATGGAGCGCGCGGGTCGCACGCGAAAAGTCGGGAAGCGAAAAATCATGTCAACGAACGAGACCGTAGCGCAAGCGGGCGTCGCCAAAGCCGCGCCGACCGAGCAGCAGGCGTCGAAGCCGGGCGCGCCGAAGAGGTTCGAGCGTGGTCAGACCGTCTGCAACGAAAAGGACGCAAAGGGCAAGCTGCACAACGGTCATCTCAAACAGGTCAGCCCCATAGGCGAGGACGCGCGCCAGCACATGCGCGGCGACGACCTGCTCTACCGCTGCCAGACCTGCGGCACGCTCTACATGGGGCCGCCGCTCGGCCACGTACGCGACCCGCGCAAGCAGGCGCGCTACGTGCAGAGCGAACTCGTCGCGATACTCGAAGCAGCGGGCGGCACGCTCCCCGCTTTCAAAAAGAACGAATCGGGCGCGTGGGTTCCCGCCAGCGAAACTAAGCCGCACGCGCCCGCGCCCGTCTCAGCGGCGGCGCAAAACGTCAAGCCCGCCGCGCAGGCGAAGCCCGCGTCTTCAACTCCGGCAGCGGCGGGAGTCGCTGCGCCCTCCGGCGACGAGACGCCCGAACAGAAACGCGCACGCATCATCGCCGAAGCCAAAGCGAAAGCTGCCGCGCGCATGGCGGGCGGTGGTGCGGCAACTGCCGCCGCGAAGAGCGAGACGCCCGCCGCGACGACGACAACAACGCCCGCAAGCACGGGCGACGCGCCGCCGGGCGAAACTGCCGAGGAGCGGCACGCACGCATCATGACGGAGGCGGAGGAGCGGCACGCGCGCATCATGGCAGAAGAGAAGGCGAAAGCCGCCGCCAGGATGGCCGCGGCAAAAGGCGGCGCAGACGCCGGGAGTGCTGACACCAGCGCGGCAGCCGGGAGCAAAACTGTAAACGCGCCCGCCGAGGTTAAGACCTCAAACGTTTCGCCTCCCGCGCCCGCGAGCGCGCCCGACAATGAGACTGCCGACGAAAAGCGTGCCCGCCAGATGGCAGAGATTAAAGCGAAGGCCGCCGCGCGCATGGCCGCGAAGGGCGGCGCGAAAACCGGCGGCGAGACATCTATCGACGTGCCGCCCACGACTCCGCAGCCGCCGTCGCCCACCTCCGGCACGGACTCTTCATCCAGTGCGGACGCGCATCGCCCTGCGGCGGAAGCGCAGGCCGCGACGGGTCAGGCATCAGCCGCGCCCATGAGTCCCGCCGCGGCGACCGCCTCGCCCGCTGCCGGCGCGGAAACGCCCGCCGACCTCGCACCCGAAGCTTCGACCGAACTCACGCCCGGCGCGCCCAGAGACGAGCGCGGCGGCGACGAGGGCACGAACGGATAACAATTCTCTTCCGCCGACAAAGACGAGAGCGCGCAAAAGTTGATTCATAACTTTTGCGCGCTCTCGTTTTCCGTTTGAAGTAGTCTTAGCTTTCCTTAATCGTCAAGCCTTGCGGCGCGAAACGCCAGTCGAGCACCTGCACGTCGCGTTCTGCGGCGAGCGCGCGCGTGACAGACTCCTTCTTGCCTTCGGCGCAGAGAAACGCGATGCAGCCGCCGCCGCCCGCGCCGCACACCTTCGCCGCCTCCGCGCCGCTCTGCCCGGCGATCTCTACGAGCCGTTCCATGTGCGGCGTCGTGATGTTGGGCGCGAGGCGTTTGCGGTTCGGGTAGGCCGCGCTCATCACGGCGCTCACCTCGCGCCAGTCGGACGCCTTGAGCGCGGCGCGCATGCGCTGTGCGGAGTCGCGTATGCTCTCGAAGAGTTGGAAGATGGTAGGGTCGCCTTCGATGTGCGTCTTGAACATCTCCCAGTTGTTGATGCCGGACAGGCGCGGCTCGCCCGTGTAGCAGATGACGATGCGGCGTTCGAGTTCGGCGGAGTCTATCTGCAACTCCTCGCGCTCGATGCCGTCGGGGCGAAAGTGTATGCAGTTCGCGCCGCCGTAGAACGCGCCGTAGTAGTCTTGAAAACCGGCGGGCACGCGGATCACGGTCGTCTCGACGTTGGCCGCAATCGTGATGAAGCGGCGTTCTTCGTAACGGTTGCCGACGAGGCGGTTGAGCGCGCCGATGCACGCAATCGCCAGCGCGCTCGACCCGCCGAGTCCGGCGCCCGCCGGAGCCTGCGACTCGGCGACGAGATGAAAGCCCGTCTCGGGGTGGAAGAAGTGCACGAGTTTCGAGATGAGTTCGAGCCGTTCTTCGTGCACGAGCGCGGCGACGCCGTCTACGTCTGTTTCAAATGACAACCCGCGGTCGCGTGATTCGAGTATGACGCGGCGGTCGTCGCGCGTCTCGATGCGGCAGCGCGCGTAGAGCGAGATGCCGAAGTTGACGGTCGCCGCGTTCGGGTGAAAAAGATAGAGCGGCCAAATATCAATCGTGCCGCCCGCCAGATCAACACGCGTCGGTGCGCTTGCTTCGATAATCATAAGAATAAGTGACGAGTGACAAGTGACAGGTGAC
>DASQNL010000510.1:0-3753 GCA_035644995.1 Pyrinomonadaceae bacterium
AAAAGGCTTGCCGGTGATGAGCGAGAGCGCGAGCGAGGTGCGGATGATCTGCCCGCCGCCTTCGCCCCGTGAACCGTCAATCGTGATCATAGCGAGCCGATTGTAGCGCACGCCCGCGCGCTTTTCTCAGAGCGCGCCCGCCTGTTGTACTCTTGCTCCGTGACCACTGCCGCCAAACAGATCGTGCTGCGCTTCGACGCGGGAACGCTCCTGCTCGACGGGGTCGGGCGCGACGCCGCGCAAGTGCCCGCCGCCTTTCGCTGGGACGAGCGCGTCCTGCGCTGGCGCGCGCCCGCGCTCAGCTATCGCCACGTCGTCAAAGCTCTCACGCGCGGCGGCGTGGCCTTCGAGGATCAGGCGCGCGCCTATCACAAGTTCGATTTCCCGCCGAAGTTCACGGTCGAGCCGCGTCCGTATCAACAAGAGGCCATCGCGGCGTGGCGGAAGGCCGAGCGGTGCGGCGTCGTCATCCTGCCGACGGGCGCGGGGAAAAGTCTCGTCGCGCAGATGGCGATTGAGCAGACGCAGCGTTCGACGCTCGTCGTCGTGCCCACCATCGACTTGATGAACCAATGGTACGACCTGTTGCTGTCGTCGTTTCAAGCCGAGGTCGGGCTGATCGGCGGGGGCTTCTTCGAGGTCGGCGCGTTGACCGTGACGACCTATGCCTCCGCCTTCCGTTTTATGGAACGGCTCGGCAACGGGTTCGGCCTCGTCATCTTCGACGAGTGCCACCACCTGCCCGGCGACGTGTTTCGCTACGCCGCCGAGATGTCGCTCGCGCCCTTTCGCCTCGGCCTGACCGCCACGCCCGAACGCGCCGACGGCGCGGACGAGATGCTCGAAGAGTTGATCGGCCCCACGGTTTACCGCCGGGAGGCGCGCGAACTCGCGGGCGAGTATTTGTCCGACTACAGCGTCGTGCGCCTGCACGTCGAAATGAGCGCGGCGGAGCGCGCGGCCTACGAAGCGGAGCGCGCCGTCTTCAAAAGTTTTCTCCAACAGAAGAACATCCGCCTGAGCAGCCTCCACGGCTGGCAACTCTTCATCGCCGCGAGCGCGCGCAGCGCCGAGGGGCGGCGCGCGATGATGGCCTATCGCGAGTCGAAACGCATCGCGCTCGGCACGGACGCCAAGTTGCGCGTGCTCTCGGAACTGCTCCGGCGGCACCGGCGCGACCGCGTGCTCATCTTCACGGCCGAGAACGAGATGGTCTATCGCATCTCCGAGCAATTTCTCGTGCCCGCCATCACGCACGAGACGAACATCAAGGAGCGGCGCGAATGGCTCGCCGCCTTCAACGCGGGCGACGTGCTGACGCTCGCCACCTCGAAGGTCTTGAACGAGGGCGTGAACATCCCGGCGGCTTCCGTCGCCGTCGTCCTCTCCGGTTCCGGTTCGACGCGCGAGCACATCCAGCGGCTCGGCCGCATCCTGCGCAAGCAGCCCGACAAAGAGGCGACGCTCTACGAAGTCGTCACCCTCGACACGACGGAGGAGGGCATCAGCCGTCGGCGCAGCGGCGAGCAGTTTCGCAGCAGCGTCGGACACAACGAACGCCGGAGTTTATGGAGCGACCTCTAATCTATGTTGACCTCCGACCTCGCGCTCAGCCGGCAGCGCGGCAACCAAATTCGCCCGCGTTACATTGAGACGGAAGACGACGGCTGGCTCGAAGCCGCCTCCGCCCTCATCGAACTTTTCCGCGAGCATCAGGGCTGCACGCGCGCCGAACTCGACGGCGCGCTCGAAGACTACGTCGGGACGGGGACGGATTACAAAATCCTGCGCGGCTTGATCAAGTTGCTGATGGATCGGACGGAATTCGCGGCGGGCGTCGAAGTCGTGCCCGCGGATTTGCGCCGCGCGGTCTTTCTCAAGGCGCGCGGCGTGCACCCGGTAACGGACGAGGGCGCGCGCGCCGAAATTATCGAAGCGGCGGGCGGGGAACTCGGCTGCGCGCCTGAGTTGGTGCGCGCGAATTTGTACGCGGACTTGACGAAGAACCAACGGCTCATCGAGTTTGAAGAGATAGACGCGCGCGCGCTCGTCGAACTCTACAACGTGGCGCAGGCGCAAGCTCTGCTGTATCGCTCCGTGCGGATGCGCCTGACGGTCGCGCCGCAAACGGCCGAAGGGTATCGCGAACTCTTCGGGGCGATTAAAGCCTATCGCCTGATTCACACGATCCGGGGGAACGCCGGGAAAGGTTACGAAATCGAACTCGACGGCCCCGTCTCCATGTTTCACCGCTCGCAGAAGTACGGCATTCAGATGGCCGTCTTTCTGCCCGCGCTCTTGCTATGCCGGGGCTGGCGCATGCGCGCCGAGATCGCGCAGCGGCCGCACGGCACGGCCTTCTTCGAGATGGAGAGCGAACGCCACGGGCTGCGCTCGCACTACCTGACCGTGACGCCTTACGAAAATCCCGTGCGGGAAAAATTGTTGACCGCCTGGGCGCGTTTCGAGAGCGACTGGACGCTCGCCGCGAGCGGCGAGATCATCAGCCTCGGCGCGGGCGCGTTCATCCCCGACTTCGTGCTCAGACACCGGGAGGGGCGGCAGGTCTATTTGGAGATTTTGGGTTTTTGGACGCCGCCGCATCTCGCAGAGCGTCTGCAAGAGTTTGCCGGGAGCGGGTTTCGGGATTACCTGCTCGCCGCCTGGGAAGAACTGCGCGGCAGCCGCGAACCGCTCGTCGCCGCGCCCGCGCACACGATCATCTTCAAGCGTTCGCTCGACCCGGCGACGGTGGAACTGGCGGCTAATAAATTGATCTCGGAAAGCGGGTAAGAAAGACTCCGAGGGGCGCGCGAATGAAAACTTTCAACTTGTGCTTGTTGGGTTTCGGCAACGTCGGGCGCGCGCTGGTGCATCTGCTCGGCGAGAAGTCCGTGGAGATGCGCGAGGATTACGGCATCGAATGGCGCATCACGGGCGTGGCGACGCGCCGCCTGGGTTGGCTCGCGGCGGCGGAAGGATGGCCGCTCGCGTCGTTGCGGGCGGGCGAGTTGGCCGCCGTCTCGCCGCCGCCGGGCGAGTCGTCGCCGCCGCCCTCGGATGTGCGCGAGTGGTTGGCGGCGGCGCGGTGCGATGTGATGTTCGAGATCACGTCGCTTGAGCCGTTGACGGGCGAGCCTGCCGTCGGGCACGTGCGCGCCGCGTTGGAGGCGGGCGCACACGTCGTCACGGCGAATAAAGGAACCATCGTCCACGCCTATCGAGAGTTGCGCGCGTTCGCCGAAGCGCGCGGCCGACGCTTCCGGTTCGACGCGACGGTGGCCGACATGCCCGTCTTCTCGCTCTTTCGCGAGTGCCTGCCCGCAACGCGCCTGCGCGCCTTTCGCGGCATCTTCAACTCGACGACCAACATTATTCTCGAAGCCATGGAGCGCGGGGAGACGTTCGAGGCGGGCGTGCGCCACGCGCAAAGTCTCGGCGTCACGGAGACCGATCCGGCCTACGACGTTGACGGCTGGGACGCGGCCGTGAAGACGTGCGCGCTGGCGACCGTGCTGATGGATGCCCCTTTGCGGCTCGACGAGATCGAGCGGGAAGGGATTCGCGGGCTGGACGCCGGGAGCGTGCGCGCGGCGCGTGCCGCGGGCAGACCTTACAAACTCGTGAGCCGCGCGGAGCGCACTTCGCGCGAGGGCATCGCGGCGCGCGTGCGCGCGGAACAGATCGCGGAGGACGATCCGCTGGCCGCCGTCAACGGCGCGTCCCTCAGCATCCATTTCGAATTGGACATCC
>DASQNL010000511.1:0-3495 GCA_035644995.1 Pyrinomonadaceae bacterium
CGACAGTCGCGTCACATGGCAGACCTACGCGGCCGTCGCTCAAGGTCTCGGCGAAGTCGCCGCCGTGTCGAGCGAGCGGGCGGGCAACAGCGTCGTGTCCGTCCAGGCCGACGCGCAGTTGGCCTTGCGCACGATGCTCGGCGAGCCGTCCACGCCCGCGCTCGCCGTGCCCGACGTGCTGACGGCCATCGCCGCCTTCAAACCGCCCGACGGCGCGCTCGTCATGCGCGCGCAACTCGCCGCCCCGGACGTGATCGTGCGCGCCACGGCCGCCGGTCAACTCGGCGAACTCGCGCCCGACCCGGAGACGACCACCGCGCTCGCCGCCGCCCTTCCCGCCGCGCTCCAGCGCGACGAGATGAACGATGCCGCGCTCGCCATCCTCGACGCGCTCGCCAAACAGAAATCCGAAGCCGCCCTCGGCGCGATCAGAACCGCGCTCGACTCGCCCGACTACCTGATCCGCCGCCGCGCCGCCGCCATCCTGCAATCCGCGCAACCCGAAGCCGACGCGGGCGCGGAAGACGGGCGCATCGAAACGGTCGCCACGCGCAACCGGATCGGCGATTACCGTCGCGCGCTCGCGCGCCGGGGCGCGCACGTCGTCGCCACCGTCAACACCGACAAGGGCGCGTTCAAGTTGGAACTCCTGCCCGACGCCGCGCCGCTCACCGTGGACAACTTCGTCCAACTCGCGCGGCGCGGCTACTTCAACAACATCGCCTTCCACCGCGTCGTGCCGAACTTCGTCATTCAGGGCGGCGACCCGCGCGGCGACGGCAACGGCGGCCCCGGCTACCAGATTCGTTGCGAGATCAACGAAGTGCCCTACACGCGCGGCGCGGTCGGCATGGCGCTCTCCGGCAAAGACACGGGCGGCTCGCAGTGGTTCATCACGCATTCGCCGCAACCGCATCTCGACGGCGGCTACACCGTCTTCGCGCGCGTCGTCGAAGGCGTAGAGGTCGTTGACCGCATCACACGCGGCGACCGCATCCTCGCCGTCAACGTCGCCGAAACGCGGCGCAAGTAGGCGCGGAGGGAGAATTGTTTGACCAGCAGATTTCAACCCGCAGGCGCGCCGGGACGCGGGAGATTTGAGAGCCTTCTCTCGTCTCTCCTCGCCTTCGAGTTTCCGTTGCGCGTCACCCTCTTCGGCCTGCTCGTCGCGCTGTCGCTCGCGTGCGCCGCCGCGCCCCTCTTCGCGCAATCGCCGACGCCGCAGACCAAACCCGCCGCCGCCACCCCGCCCCGCACGCTCTACCGGATCAATTTCGCGCTCGACTTCGACGCGCGCGCCTTCACGGCGACCGAGCGCGTGCGCTTCGTCAACCGCGACCACCGCCCCGTCTCGGTCGTCTATTTTCATCTCTACGCGAACCTGCGCAGTAGCAACGGCAACGGCAACAACGATGAACCGCGCGCCGCGTCTGCGCCCGGAGAAGCGGCGGCCGTGGCATCGGACGATCCGCGCATCGAGATCAAGAGCGTGCGCCACGCCGCGACGCAGAGCCAACTCGCCTACGCGCTCGATGAACCGGCGACGCTGCTGCGCGTCAACTTGCGCGAACCCGTCGCCCCCGGCGCGGCGACCGACATCGAGATCGCCTTCACGGGCGCAGTTCCCGAAATCGACCCCGACGAAACGAGCCTCCCCTCGCACGTCATCCAGCAACTCGGCGCGGCCTTGCGCGACACGCGCGAGACGCGCCGCGCGCGCGACACCAATTTCCGCGCGCGCGGCGTGATGGTGCTCGGCGCGGCCTATCCCGTGCTCGCCGTGCGCGACGGCGACGAGTGGCAGCGCGAGGTGCGCGCAACCGTCGGCGACCCCATGCACACGGAGGTGGCCGACTATGAGGTGACGATTGCCGCGCCCTCGGATGTCGCGCTGTTCACCTCCGGCGACGCGCCGGCCAGCTTCGCCTTCAAGGGCGTGTCGGGCGGCGAGACCACCTTCACGCAAACATTTACCGGGCAGAACCTTCGCAACTTCGCCATCCTCGCCGGGCGCGGGCTGCAAGCGGGCGAACGCAGCGTGGGCGGCGTGCGCGTGCGCTCGGTCTGGACGGCGGAGCACGAGAAGATCGGGCGGCGCGTGCTCGACACGGCGGCCGAGGCCGTGCGCGTCTTCTCGGCGCGTTACGGCGCGCTGCCCGTGGCGAGCGTGACGGTGGCGGAAGCTCCCCTCGTCGCCGGACTCGGCAGCGCGGAGTTCGCCAACCTGAGCATCATCGCCAGCGCGTTCTACGTGGATTTCGATTCGCCCGCCGTTCGCAACCTGCCCGAACTCGTGCGCGAGCAGCGCGCCTCCGTCGAAGACAGTTTGGAGTTTGCCACCGCCCACATGCTCGCGCACCAATGGTGGGGCATGCTCGTCGGCAACTCGCCGGAGCGCGCGCCCGTGCTCGATGAAGCTCTCGCCCATTGGTCTGCGCTCGTCTACTACCGCGAGACGCACGGCGCGGTTCGCGCCCAGGCCGCGCGCGACGATCAACTGCGCGGCGTCTATGAAATCTATCGCACCTTCGGCGGCGAAGACATGCCCGCCCTGCGCCCCGCGCGCGACTTCCGCAACTCCTTCCAGTATGCCGCCATCGTCTCGGCCAAGGGCGCGCTCATGTACGACGCGCTCGTCAAACTGCTCGGCGAGGAGCGCGTCTTCACAGCCCTGCGCCGCTACGCCGAGGCCAACCGCCACGAGATCGCCGAACTCGACGATCTGCGCGGCGCGTTCGTCGCCGAAGCGCGCGTCGCCGACCGTCGCGCCGTCACGCGCACCTTCGACCGCTGGCTCTCCGAGCGGCACGGCGACGAAGACATCGCGCCGCCCAACCCGCAACTCGCCGCCGCGCTCGGCCTCACCCCCGAACCCACGGGCGCGCCCAACCGCAACCCCGTCTCGCGTCTCGGCCGCTTCTTCTGGCGGCAGATGACACGCATACGTTGAAACACACAGGGGAGGATTTTCGGATGAGCGAACTGAAACAGGCGGGCGGCGCCGGGCGGGAGACGGCGAAAGAGTTGGCGCGCCGGGCGGGCAGGGCGATAACGGCGAATGAAGGGCGACGCTCTCAAGTTGAGATCGAGCAGAGCCTCGACCAGTTGAGCCGCTGGATGGACGGGCTGTTTCGCATCCCCGGCACGGGCTGGCGGTTCGGTTTAGACGCCATCGTCGGCCTCATCCCCGGCGTCGGCGATACCGCCTCGACGCTCGTCGGCTTCTACATTCTCGCGGCGGGCGTGCGCTACCGCGTCTCGAAGGTGACGCTGCTGCGCATGGGTCTCAACATCGGCGTGGATTACGTCTTCGGCGCGATCCCCGTGGTCGGCGACCTCTTCGACGCCGCGTGGAAATCGAGTCAGAAGAACGTGGAACTGCTGCGCCGCCGCGCGACCGTCTCTGCGGAAGACGCGCACTCCGGGCGCACGAGCGATTGGCTGTTCGTCGGCCTCGTCATGCTCGCGCTGCTAGCGCTGCTCGCCGGTTCGCTT
>DASQNL010000512.1:0-8710 GCA_035644995.1 Pyrinomonadaceae bacterium
TTCCAAGTCATCTCAAATCTGAAATCTCAAATTCCAAATCTCAAATCTGAAATTCTCTTGCCGCCGCGCGCTTCCGCGTGCTCCCGGCATCTGTAGGGATGCGAATGAACGTCTCGTGGTGAATAAAAGGAAGGGCGAGCCACTCGCGCCGCTCGCCCTTCCACGCTTAACCCTGCTTGCCCGATGCCGCACACAACCCGGCGTCAAACTTCGACGACCGTCGGGAGCGGCGCGCCGGGCGCGCCCTCACGACCGTTTCCACATTAAACCGAGCCGCCGGTTTGCGTCTCGCGGCCGGTGGCCGCGCCCGAAGAGGCAGCTTGATGTTCGAGCTTGCTCCGTTGCGCGACTTCGCGCTGCGTCGAGAGGTCGATGCCGATCAGGTCTTTGAGTTTGCCGAGCAGCGCGGGCAGCACAACGGCCTGCGCCGTCTTGGACAACTCTTCGACGAAACGATTGCCGAGCGTCGCCGCTTCCGCCTGCAAGCGGTCGTAAGCGGGCGTCTCTTTGAAACGGTCGAAGATGCCGGGTTTCTCCGGTTCGTTCGCTGCGGGCGAGGCCTCGTAGCCGCTGCTGTAAGACGGGCGCGCCTCGGCCGCAGAAGAGGCGGCCGGGGAAGATTGCTCCTCGTAGCCGCGACCGGCGGACGACGGCTGCTGCGTTTGCGAGTAGGCCGTCGAGCCGTATGCGCCGCCGAGGATGGCCTGCGGGGCGAAGGTGCGCTCGGTGGGCGTGCGGACGTGGCTTTCGTCCAAGTCGTAATCGTCGCCCTCGGACTCGTAAAAACGCTCGGGCATATCCGAGTCGCGGCCGAACGCGCCGCCGACGCTGTAGCCGACGAGAAGGCCGAGGCCGAGCGCGGCGACCGTGAACTCGACGGGGCGGCGGCGATACTGCTCGCGCCAGTCGAGCGATTGCGAAATGGATTCCCTAACGTTCTGGTATTGAGTTGTCACCGTGTCCTTGATCTCCGTAACGGTTTGCGTGATTGATTCGCGCGCCTCTTCCATGCGACGCTGAAGGTCTGCCTTGGTCAGGTCGTCGTCGGCGATGTCGGTTGTTTCAGGCGCGCGCGCGGTGCCTAAAGTTCTTTCTTCAGCCATTGTTTATCCTTTCTGAATTCTTCGAGGGTTCTCTCCGGCGCGGGGTTGAGCGCGGCCAGACGATTCTTCATCGTGACGACGAGGATGCCGCCGATGACGAGATACAACACGCCCGTCACGACGAAGCCGAGCGCATAGCTGATCGGCGGGGTGAAAGAGTAGAAAAAGAGTCGCGCCATAAAGAACGCAATCGCCACGTTCAAGAGCGCGAACCCGATGGCGGCGAGCACGCCGCCCACCGCGATCATCGCGACCTTGCTGCCGTAGGCGCCGGCCTCCTCTTTCAATTCGACTTTGACCAGACCGATCTTGGCGTCAACCAGCGTCATCACCTGATCGCTGAGCCGCCCGAGCATCGCCGGCAGCCCTTCGATGTCCGCTTGCTGCGCCGTCGCGGGCGCGGCGGCCGTCGCACGCCTCTCTAATTCAGCCATCTTTCACCCCTCCTCGCCGTTGATGTAGCAAAATGAGAGTTTCAAGTTTCAGGTTTGTGGCTGAAATGTGCTTTTAATCTGTAACCTGAAACTTGAAACCCGAAACCGAATTAACGACGGTTCGAACTCTTGAGGAGCAGCCCGATCAGGAAGCCCGCCGCCGCGGAGATCAAGAGAGCCTGTCCCGGTTTCTCGCGTGCGTAGTTCTTGGCGTCTTCCGCCACCTGCCGGTAGTCCACGTTCTGCAAGTCTTTGAGCTTGTCGCCCGCCACGGAGATTTTGTCGCTCACATAATCTTTGGCGGTCGAGGCCGCATCCGTGATCTTCTGGCCGTACTCCTGCGCCGTGCCCGCCAAGCCCTCGCGTGCGGTGGCCGTGCCCGCGCCGCCCGTGCCGCCCGTCGTGGACAGTGCGCCGCCGCCCGTGGCGCCGCTGCCGCCCGTGCTGCCGGCACCGCCGCCGGTCGTCCCGGTGTCGCGGGTGGTGCCTTCATCGGTTCTGCCAGAGCCGGCTGAAATGCCGCTGCCGCCCGTGTTTTGCGGATCGTTGTTTCCGAAGTTTTGTGACATGTTCGTTATCTCCTTAGCTTTCGATTGATAGTCGTTCTTTAATTTACTGCGTGCGCGTGAACTCGGTAACGCCCGCGTATCTGTTGCCTTTCCAGTGTCGAGCGAGCAAACAACGTGCCGACGAAGTTAAAACCGGCGGCGATGCCGTAAGCTGCCCCGACACACCAGTGCGAGAGGTTCTCTGCGCGAGGGCTAACATTCACTTTGTTGTGAAAAGGTACGCGCCATTATAGCGCGAAGGTCTAGAACAATACAGGCGCGCGGCAAAAATTCGCACTCCGAAAATTCCTTGGAACGAACTTGACAGGGCACACGTACTTTGGTAAGTAAGCACTTACTTTTAAGCGAGACCGGAGATGCGAAAGGCAACAAGCGAATGAGTCGAGGCTTTGAGACGAAGGGCGCGAGCGGTGGTGGCGGCGACGGGGAAGCGGCGGGAGCGGCGACGCCGTCGTCGTCGTCGTCGGCGGCGGCAGCGGCCGCACCCGGCGGGCGGATGGCCGGGGAAGATCGCCGTAAGCAGATTTTGCAGGTGGCGATGCGGCTCTTTTCGCAACGCGGCTTTCGCGGCACGACCACCAAAGAGATCGCGCAGGCGGCCGGCGTCTCCGAGGCGATGGTCTTTCGCCACTTCGCCAACAAGGAAGAACTCTACAGCGCGATCCTCGACCACAAGGCGTGCGCCGACAACCTCCAGTGCCCGGCCGACATCGTGCCCGACGCGCTCGCGCGCAAAGACGACCGCGCCGTCTTCACGGGTCTCGCGCTCGCCATGATGCGCCACCACGATCACGACACGGAATTCCTGCGCCTCCTCACCCACTCCGCGCTCGAAGGCCACGAACTCGCGCACATGTTTTGGGATCGCAACGTGCGCGGCTTATACGACTTCCTCGGCTCTTACATCCGCGAACGCCAGCGCGACGGCGCGATGCGCGACGTTGATCCGGCCATCGTCGTGCGCGGCTTCCTCGGCATGGTCATCCATCACTCGCTCAACAATCTGCTCTGGGACAAGCGCCGCCGCCTGCTCGACATCACCAACGAGCGCGCCGCGGCGGAGTTTACGGAGTTATTGCTCAGAGGCATCGCCCCGACGCACCCGGCGTCCGCGCCGCGCGGCGTCGGCCACGGCGAGACGCGCAAGCAGGGCGCAGCGGTAGCCCCCGCGCGCGGCAAGAAGAAGAAATAATCGCGCGGCGGACAGTTATATCGAAAACGGTTTTTGCGTAGTTTGCGTAAGTCTAAAACTTGCGCCGGCGAATCATGAAAGAGCCAGCTTGGGTTGAAAGAAGAAGCATTTGACATGACCTCTCGAAACAAATTCACCCTCCCCGCCGTCGCGCTGCTCGTCGCGGCCTTGAGCCTGTTCGCGAGCGGGTGCGGCAGATCGGCCGAGTCGAAAAACAAACAGGCCGCCGCCGCCGCCGGCGCGACGCCGGAAGCCGTGCAGGTTTCGACCGCCGCCGCCATCACGCGCGAACTCCCGCGCTATACGGAAGCGACGGGCAGCCTCGCCGCCGACGAACAGACGGACGTTGCCCCGAACGTTTCCGGTCGCGTCGTGGCCGTCGGCGTTGACCTCGGCAGCTACGTGCAACGCGGCGCGGTGCTCGTTCGTCTCGACGACGCGGACGCGCGTTTGCGTCTCACGCAGTTGCAGGCGCAAGCCGCGCAGGCGCAGTCGGGCGTGAGGCAGGCGGAAGCGCGCATCGGCCTCAGACCGAATCAGGCGTTCGACGTGAATCGCGTGGCCGAGGTCGGCGCGGCGCGCGTCGCGCTCGAACTGGCGGAGAAGCAGTTGCGCCGCTTCGAGCGGCTCATCGAATCGGGCGACGTGTCGCGCGCCGCTTACGATCAGCAGCGGGCGCAGCGCGATCAGTTGCAGCAACAATTCGAAGCGTCGCTCTCGGCCGCGCGGCAGAACTACGCGGGCATTGCGACGGCGCGCGCCGCCGCCAACGCCGCCGAGGCGCAGGTGGCGCAGGCGCGCAAGGCCATCGCCGATACGGTCGTCCACGCGCCGATCAGCGGTTACGTCGCGGATCGCCCGGCGGACTTGGGCGAGTACGTCACGCCCGCCTCGAAGGTGGCGACCATCGTGCGCACGAACCCGCTGCGGCTGCGCATCGACATTCCCGAACAGTTGATCGGCACGGTCGCGCCGGGGCAGGGCGTCTCGGTCTTGACGAGCGCGTATGCGGAGCGGGCGTTCGCCGGACGGATCGCGCGCATCTCGCCGAACGTGACGGCCGCCTCGCGCACGCTGACCGTGGAGGCGCAAGTGGAAAACGGCGAAGGTCTGTTGAAGCCCGGCCAGTTCGCCACGGTGCGCATCTCGCAACCGGCGGGCGCGCCCGCCGTGCTCATCCCGGCGCGCGCCGTGCGCACGGAACAGGACGTGAGCCGCGTTTTCGTCGTCAAAGACGGGCGCGTCGAGGAGCGCGTCGTGCAACTTGGGCAGGTCGAAGGCGAACTCGTCGAGGTCAGGAACGGGATCGGCGCGGACGAGCTGGTCGCCACCTCGAACGTCGAAGTTTTGAAGGACGGCGCGGCCGTCAGGCAATAGGGAAGTTTCAAGGTTCAGGTTTCAAGTTTCAAGTCTGAGGTGCGAGGCTCTTTGTCTTGAACTTGAAACCTGAAACTTGAAACCCGAATCCGAGACTTAAAAGATCATGCAGAAGTTAGCCGAAATATGCGTCCGCCGCCCCGTCTTCGCGACGATGTTGATCCTGTCTCTGACGGTGGTGGGCATCTTCTCGTTCTTCTCGCTCGGCGTCGATCTGTTTCCGAAGATCGACTTCCCGACGATCACGATCTCGGTCGTCAATCCCGGCGCCGGCCCGCGCGAGATCGAGACGGAGGTGACGGATAAGATCGAGGCCGCCGTCAACACCATCAGCGGCATTGACGAACTGCGCTCGACTTCCGTCGAAGGCGTTTCGCAGGTCTTCGTCCAGTTCCTCTTGGACAAGGACGCCGACATCGCGGCGCAGGAAGTGCGCGACAAAGTGAACCTCGTCGTGCCCGACTTGCCGGAGACGGCCGAGGAGCCGGTCATCCAAAAGCTCGACACGGACGCCGCGCCCGTCTTGCGCATCGCCGTCTCCGCGCCCCGCAGTCTGCGCGAAGTGACGGAGATCGCCGACAAGGGGATCAAGGAACGCATTGAGAGCATCAACGGCGTCGGCAACGTCGAGATCGTCGGCGGCTCGCGCCGCGAGATTCAACTCAAACTCGACCCGGACAAGATGCGCGCCTTCGGCGTGACCGTGCCGGAAGTGGCGGCGGCGGTGCGCCAGCAAAACCTCGAAGTGCCCGGCGGGCGCGTGGACGAAGGCGCGCGCGAACTGACCGTGCGTACTTTGGGGCGCATCACGAACCCGTCCGACTTCAATCACATCGCCATCTCGACGCGCGGCAACTACCCGGTCAAACTCAGCGACATCGGCTACGCCGAAGACGGCTCGGAGGAACTGCGCACCAGCGCGCGCCTGAACGGCGAACCGGCCGTGACGCTCATCGTCGCCAAGCAATCGGGCACGAACACGGTCGCCGTCGCCGACGAGATCAAGGCGCGGCTCGAAGAGATCAAGCCGACGCTCCCGGCCAACGTCCGCATGCAGGTCATCGGCGATTCGTCCATCTTCATCAAGGCGGCGGTCGAGTCAATCCAGACCCACTTGATCGAGGGCAGCATCCTCGCGGCCGTCGTGGTCTTCGTCTTCCTCTGGAATTTCCGCTCGACCCTGATCGCCGGTCTCGCCATCCCGACTTCGATCATCGCCACCTTCGGCCTGATGGCCGCGCTCGGCTACACCCTCAACATGATCACGATGCTCGCGCTGACGCTGATGGTCGGCATCGTGATCGACGACGCCATCGTCGTCTTAGAGAACATCTATCGCTTCATCGAAGAGAAGGGCATGCCGCCGTTTCAAGCGGCCATCGAGGGCACGAAAGAGATCGGCCTGGCCGTGATGGCGACCACGCTCAGCCTGCTCGCGGTGTTTCTGCCGGTCGGCTTCATGGGCGGCATCGTCGGCCGCTTCATGTCCTCGTTCGGCTTGACGGCCTCGTTCGCCGTCGCCGTCTCGCTCGTCGTCTCGTTCACGCTGACGCCGATGCTCGCCGCGCGTTTCATCAAACGGAAGAAGCCGCTGGAGAGCGTCTCGCCCGGCGCGGGAAGCGTGCCTTCCGAAGGCGACGCGTCCGCGCTCTTGGCCGACGAGTCGCGCGTGGCGGTGGGCGCGCCGGAGCGGCGGGAACACGTAGAAGCCGCCCCCTTGAACGCCGCGGGCGCGCCCCCGTCGCAGGCGCACGAAGGCGGCGGCGAAGAGAAGCGCGAAGAGAGACGCGAAACGAAGCGGCCGCACAACTCGAAGGACGGGCGTTTCTACCGCCCGGTGGATCGCGCCTACACGTCGATGCTCAAATGGTCGATGGCGCACCGCTGGGTAATCGTCGGCCTGTGCGTGCTGGTTATCCTGAGCATCGTGCCGCTCTTTATGTTCGTCGGCAAAAACTTCCTGCCCGTGGACGACCAATCGCAGTTCGAGATCAACATGCGCGCGCCGGAAGGCTCGACGCTCGCCGCCACTTCGACCATCGTCGAACGCATCGCCACGGACCTGCGCACCCTGCCGGGCGTCGCCGACACGCTCGTCACCATCGGCGGCGACCGCCAGCAGCTCGTCAACAGCGCGAACATCTACGTCAGGCTCTCCGACCTCGCCGAGCGCGACTTGTCGCAAGAAGAGTTGATGGTCAAAGCGCGCGAACTGTTGAAGAAATACCCGCCGGAGTTGCGCACGAACATCGGGCAGGTGCAGGCCATCTCCGGCGGCGGCCAGCGCAACGCCGATATTCAATACATGATCGGCGGCCCCGATTTGCAAACTCTGACGAAGTATTCCGACGAACTGCTCAAGCGCATGCACGCCATCCCCAACGTGGTTGACGTGGACTCGTCGCTCATCGCGGGCAAGCCGGAACTGCGCATCCAGATCGACCGCGCGCGTGCGGCCGACCTCGGCGTGCGCGTCGGCGACATCGCGCAATCTTTGAACACGATGGTCGCGGGGCAGAAGGTTTCGACGTTCAATCAGGGCACGGATCAGTACGACGTGCGTCTGCGCGCCGTCGGCGAAGCGCGCGCGAGCAAAGAGGAGTTGTCGCGCCTGTTCGCGCCCTCGGCGAAACTCGGCCTCGTCAGTCTCGACAACCTCGTGCGCGTCGAAGAGGGCAGCGGCCCGTCGGCGATTGATCGTCTGAACCGGCAGCGGCAAGTGACGCTGACGGCCAACGTCGCGCCGGGCGGCTCGCAGTCGGCCGTGCTCGCCGAGTTGGACAACGCCGTCCGTGGGATGAATCTGGAAGCGGGCTACCAGACCGGCCTCGTCGGCCGCTCGAAAGAGTTGGGGCGCGCGGGCGGCTACTTCATGCTCGCCTTCGCGCTCTCGTTCATCTTCATGTACATGGTGCTCGCGGCGCAGTTCGAATCGTTCATCCATCCGGTGACGATCCTCTTGACGCTGCCGCTCGCCATCCCGTTCGGCATCCTCTCGCTCTTGCTGACGGGGCAGACCGTCAACATCTTCTCCGGCCTCGGCCTGCTCCTGCTGTTCGGCGTCGTGAAGAAGAACGCCATCTTGCAGATCGATCACACGAACGAACTGCGCGCGAAGGGCTTGGACAGGTTCGACGCGATCATTCAGGCGAACCGCGACCGCCTGCGCCCCATTCTGATGACGACCATCGCGCTCGTCGCCGGCATGATGCCGCTCGTCATCTCCAGCGGGCCGGGTTCGGGCACGAACCGCTCCATCGGCGTGCTCGTCGTCGGCGGTCAAAGTTTGTGTCTGCTGCTGACGCTGTTGGCCGTGCCGGTCTTCTATTCGCTCTTTGACGATCTCGGTCGCGCGCGCCTGTTCGCGCGCGCGGGCGGGCGCATCGGCGGCGCGTTCGCGTGGGCGCGGCGGCGCACGGCGACGGCGGCCGGGACGATCACTAATAAGTTTTAGGCACAACGGGAATGATAACTTTGCGGTTCGGACACATGAATCATCTACTGACGAAAAAGTTTTTCGCGCTCGCACTCCTGCTCGCCTGCGGCCTGACGGGCGCGACGGCGACGGCGCAGGGGCAGACGGCGGGCGCGCGGCAAAATTCGACCGAGGCCGCCCGCGCGCAGCCCGCATCCATGCAAGTGCAATCGTCGGACATGCCCTTGATGGCGACGCTCGCGGGCGCGCCCGCGTCGCGGCAGACACAGCCGGGCGCGCCGCTGCCGTCGCTGCCCGCTCCGGCTCAGACGCCTGCGCCGACGCCGCTCCCGGTCGTCGCTCCGACGCCGCTGCCGAACCTCGCGCCGCCGCCGCAACCGGCCGTTTCGCCGTCGCCGCAATTGATACTCGCGCCGACGCCCGCGCCGCCTCTCCCGACGCCGCCGTCGCCGGTTGCGACCCCGTCGGCGGGCGAAGGGCAAAGCGTGTCGCCGCCGTCGCCGCAGCCGGTCGTCGTTCAGTCGAACGCTCCGGCCGAGTCGTCTCTGGCCGTGCCGGCGGTCGCGCCGGATTATCGCGCGACGCTCGGCGCAACGCTC
>DASQNL010000513.1:0-3102 GCA_035644995.1 Pyrinomonadaceae bacterium
TGATCCGGAAACGCTTCGAGCAAGGCGAAGCGGCACGGGTCGCGAAATTCGGGGTCGGGGCCGCGCAGCAGTTGCAGAAGTTTCGCGGGGGTGGCGGATTCCCACTCGATGTCGATTTGAATTCCGCGTTGAAGATGGGTCGAGGTTACCCCTTCGTCGATGTTACCGAGCAGCAACCGGATTCTACCTCCTTCGTGAAACACATAATTGAACACGACCTTGGCGATGCCGCGGATGAAGTCGGTGACTTGCTCATTACGCTTTCTGTCGCCGCCGAGTAACGCGCTCACCTCCGCCAACCAGGACAGGTCGAGCTTGAGCATGGCGGGCGGCAGCGCCAACTTCGGCAGGTCTTTCGCGGCGGACTGAGACGCGACGCCGAGCAGAGATAAAAACGTTTGCCTTCTTTCAAAAGTCGGGGTGGGATGCTTTAACAAGCTCCCGGCGTTTCTCCCCATCTCTCCGGCCGCCTCGCGCGCCTCGCGCGAGAGGCCGCGCCGCGCGTGCAGCAACAAGAGTCCCATGACGATGCGCTGAAAAGTAAGCTCAATCCGCTCAGGCGCGACTCCTTTAAAAGCGGCCGTTCCCGCCTCACGGCACTCCTTCAGCGCATCCGTCGCCAACGAGACGGACGCCGAACCGGGCTTTACCACCTCGGCCGGGAAGAGGATGTCTGCGAGATGAAGTGCGCCATGGGCGCTTCGCTGGGGCGGTTGAGACAGCACGAACGAACTGTCCCCGGTCAGTTTGTCCCACGAAGCGGTGGCGAACAAGAGGTCTCGCTCCCACTCGCCAAAGTAGTTCTCGCCGCTTGCCCGCGGCACACCCCACACTTCGGTTCGTTGGGAATAAAGTTCCAACGCTCTGCCGAACTCTCGACTGCCGACGAGCTGCACGCCCTTCTCGACATACGCTTTATCTCGTAAGCGCGGCGGCAACAGCTTGACCTCGGAGACGGAGACCTCGCCCGTTGCGACGCACCTGAGCAGCGCGGCCGCCGCCGCGGGCAAGTCCACGATGTCGGCTCCGATATAAGAGTTGGCTTTGATTAGCCCGGCCTCCTCGAAGGCTTCCCCGTCTTGCGGCTTCGTCACCAGCATCAGGCGGTGATAAATGCCTTCAGCCCATTCCCTCTCATCCTTCGCCGTGCTGAAGAAGCTGGCCGCCGCCTGGTTGATGCGGCGTGCATTCTCGCCCTCCTGCGCGATCATCGCCTTGAGCATCGAGCGGCGCAGGTCTTTGCGGTGGAAGACCTCATTGTCCGCGCCCCGGTAGGTGAGCCAACCATAGGAGGCCAGGGCTTCGAGCGCGAGCTTGGCGTCGGCATCGTCGAGCGGCGGCAGGTTCAGCACGGGCGCGAGCACTTTCTGGATGAGTTCGGTGGTGACGTAGCGCAGCACCAGACCGGGATAGGCGAGCGCGCGCGCCGTTTCGTTCTCGATGCGACGCAGGACGCGCCGGTAGACGATGCCCGCGAACAGGCCGCGCGCCGCCGCGCCGCCCTCGCGGATTTCTTCTTCGAGTTCGGCGATGGTCGCCCCGTCGTCGCCTTTCACGAGTTTGGCAAGCAGCTTGAGTTCGAGCGGCCTGAGCGGCAGCACATCGGAATGCGCCAGCCGGTTCGCCGCCGCCGGCGAGAGTCCGAGATTGACGAGCAACTTCTCGGCGGCGGCCGGTTCCAGTTCGCAGAGATTCAGCGTCTTCATCGCGCTGTGGCGCGTCAGGTCTGCAAGCTCCTCCTCGTACAGTCGCCCGGAGACGACGACCCGCAGCGGCGCGGGAGACACCCGGCTGGCGACCTCGGAGAGCCATTCGGTGATGCGTCCGGTGAGGTCGCGCTGAGTCACCTCTTCAAACGTGTCGAGCACGAGCAGGAAGGGACGCTCGGCCGCGCCGACCAGCTTCAACGCATCGGCGACGCCGCTCACCGTGCCGCGCAGGCTGCGCTCCGCGCGCACGTGATCCGAGGCGGACGACCACACGGCTTCCGAATTAACCACGGCTGTTCGCTCCCGCGCATCGTGTCTGAGCGTTCGCAGCATCTCTTCGGTTTCGGGATATTGATGGCCGACCTGCCTCGCCAACTCCGTCTCCAGCCAATAGAAATCCCGCGCGTCGATGCCGGGGCGGTCGAAGTCGAGGATCACTACCGTCGCCGCGCGTCGCTCCCACATCTCGCGCGCGACCTTCGCCACCAGCGTGGACTTACCCGCGCCGCCCGCGCCCGTGAGCGCCAACCCCTGCCACGAACCCGAAACGCCTTTATCTTCGGGAAGAATGAAACGCTTGAGCGCGTCGTATTCACGGTTGCGGCCGACAACTTCTTTATCCAGCAGCACGTCGTAATCGGAGAGGAAATTCGCGCGCTTGAGCAGCTTGCGCAAAACGCCCCCGTCCGGCTTCTGAAGTTTCACCTCCGAAGTCGCTTCGACGGCACAGGCGAGGGCTAACATCTCCTCGCGCGTGCGCCCTTCGAGCGGCACCTGCGCGCCGTGGCGCAGGAGTTCGCGCAGCAACATTCCAAGCTGATCGGTTTCGGGCAACGGCCGCTCGTCGAGGTGGCTGCGGAGGCGGCCTTCTTCGATGAGGCGGTTGAGCGTCACCGTCCGCGCGTTTTTCGAGAGCAGCCAGCGCACTTTACCTTCAAAGGGTTCAATGACGCATTCGGGCGCGAGACGACTGAGCGCGGTTTGACGCAACTCTTCATTGATCGACGCGTCGAACAGTTCGCGCGGGTCGAACCTGCCTGAGAGCGCGGCCGTCTCTTCAACTTCACGGAGCAGCCTTTCCACCGGCGACGAACCGCCGCCCCCGCCGCCGGGGCGGGCGCGCCGGTCGGCGGCGCGCTTGAGCAGCATTTGCGATTGGGGCGCGGACACGGCCTCGTCGGCGGCTTCGAACGCTTCCAGCTTCTTGCCCATCCGCCTCTCTATCGCGGCCGCAAACTCCATTGCGATGCTGCTTTTATCGCTCATGCACACCTTTCGTCTTCGTGGTCGGAGCTACTGGTCGTCGTCAAGATGAGCGATGACCACCTCCATCACCTTATCGCTGAGAAGCTCCATCGCCTTTTCAGGATTTTGCAGAAGCTCTCGCTCATAT
>DASQNL010000514.1:0-9392 GCA_035644995.1 Pyrinomonadaceae bacterium
GCTCCGACATTGTTCGGCGCGGCGGGCGCGCCCGACATGCCCCGCGATGCGTCGAGCGATTCGCGGACGCTGCGGCAAAAGGCGTCGAGCTTTTCGAGCGGGTCGGCCGCCCCGCTTTCGTAGACGATCCCGGCGCGCACGCCCTCGCCCGGCGCATCGCCGAACAGCAGGAAGTGCGCGTAGTCTTCCACACAGAAAAGGTCGCCGCGCACGTAAGGCGTCTCCAACGCCGCATCGGCGCGCGCCGCCAGCGCGCTCTCCAGGGCGCGCGCCTGCTCCGCACCCGCCGACTCCGCGCCCGCTAACGCCGTCTCGTACAAGTACAGTCGCGCCGAACGGATCAACGGCGCAAATCCCTGTTCCTGCAAACTTTCCAGCAGCGAAGTGCGCGTCCGGGCGTCAACCGCGTAATCGAGATTTTTGCTTTCGATGAATAACATAGTCCGCGCCCCCTCTCGCGCGGCCGCATGCTATCACGAACGCGCAAAAATATATCCATCTTCTTCCGCCTGAAACACGCAAATTGTTCTCATGCCTGAATTTCGGGCGCATGGACTCTACACACATCGTTCAGGTTGAACCAATTTGCGCTCAAGTTCATGGTTAGTTTTAGTTCACCGGACGATTTACGACCATGCCCTGTCACGAAACAGTCACATTGCCTCTTGTTTCAATCATGTTGCGACTGTAAGATGTTCTGGCTGCACAAAATGCAGCGCACATCCTTCTACCCCAAGAAGTTTCCCATAAGCAATTGTGGATTTTGAGTAAGGAGCAAGAACCCCTAGTTCTATGTCTGTAAAAACCCCGTTCCCCCGCACGCTGGCCGCGTGTTTCGCTCTCTGCCTGTTTGCCTTCGGCGCGGTCGCACAGGAAACTGATCAACTCCGCCCGCGTCAGGTCACACAAGCCATACAAGATGACGGCTCGAATCGTCTGGAGACCGACGTGTTCGTCGTCTCCGAGGCCACGGCCGCCAGCGTCAGCAGATACGAAACCGAACTCGCCAAGCCGCGACTCATCGCCCCGCGCCTGTTTGAATTCAGGCAGATGATGATGTCCGCGATTGACATGCGTATCGGCGCGCCTTATGTCTACGGCACACAGGGGCCGCGCGTGTTCGATTGTTCCGGTTTCGTCTGGAGCGTCTTTCAATCGGCGGGCGTCAACTTCGAGCGCGGCAGCGCGCGCGACTTCTGGGCGAACTTCAATCACGTGAGCGAAGACGAGAAATACAAATTCGGCACGCTCGTTTTCTTCAACAACCTCAAGCACGTCGGCATCGTCGCCGACGCTAACGGCTTCTATCACGCTTCGACCAGTCAGGGCGTCACCTATTCGTCCTTCAGCGGATATTGGGGCAGCCGCATCACGGGCTTCCGCCGCGTTCCCGTCCCCGCCTCCACGCTGGCTGAATAAGTTTAAGGTTGCTCCTTAAAAATAACAGGCCGACGATCCGGTTAATCCCGAATCGCCGGCCTGTTAAATTTTATGAGCGACCAACCGCGCCCGAAACGAGGGCGACGGCGGCGGCTTCTCACTTCACGACGCTGCGGCTCTTTGCCTTTTACTTAACGACGCTGCCGAGGAAGCCCGCGCGATGTTCGTTCTCCTCGCGCCGCTCCCACACGGCGATGATCTTCTCAATCGCCACGTAGCAGAGCGTCCCTTCCGTATCCTTCAAGTGCAGCACGCCGCCTTCGACCCGCACCACCTCGCCGTGCAAACTCGACACGCCGCCGCAAAAGACATCCAACTCTTGTCCCACCATCTTCGACAGAAAGTCCTGCATCTTCTTAACTCACCTCCATGTAGTAAATAGTGAATGGTAAATGGTGAATGGTGAAAGCAGGTCTTCTTCTATTCACCATTTACCATTCACTATTTACTTCTTCTTCTGTTTCCACTCCCAAATTTTTTCGCTGCCGTGTTCGTCCGTGACCACTTTCTTTTCCACCTCGTGGAAGGTGATTTGAAAGAGGGGGAGAACGGTTTCGTCGTCCTGCTGTTGCCGCTCGAATTTCAGCACGTCGTAATAGACGCAGCGCGGCCGATCCGGGTACGTGCGGCACACTTCGGGGCGCGCGTGATAGATCGAGCAGCCGCGCGTTTCGGGGTCGAGAAACTGGCAGGCCTCGCCGAGGATCGGGTCGGGCGTGCGCTTGAGCACGCGCTCCGTCCCATCCCACATCTTCGTGTAACGCTTCGCGGCTTTCTCCGGCGTCAGGCCGAAGTGCTTCGCCAAACGGTTCAGATCGCGCTTCGACACCTGAATGCGCTCGTACAACCCGCAGCAGTAAGCCGGACACTTTGAGCAATCGAAAAAAACGCGCTTCTGCTCGTCGGTAATCTTCTTCCCCATGCTCACCCTCATTGGGTTTCAGGTTTCAGGTTTCAAGTTTCAAGTTAAACGCGCAAACCTGAAACCTGAAACTTGAAACTTGAAACCCATTTACCTTCTTTCGGATTTCTCATATTCGGACAACAGCAAATTCATCAACTCGCCGCGCCGTTCGTAGAGCCGTTTGAGTTGGCGCGGCTCGTGGCGTGCCAGCGCATAGGCCGTGATGAGAGGCAGCGCGATGGTCGAATCAACATAACACACTACGGCGTCGGGCAAACGATCCGGATCGACCTTTCCCCAAGAGACGGCTTCGCCGGGCGTCGCGCCGGAGAGTCCGCCGGTGTCGGGGCGCGCGTCCGTGATCTGTAGAAAGAAGTCGTGGCCGCGCTCGTCGATGCCGAGCACCTCTTGAATCTGCGGCTCGGTTTGCAGCATGAAATTTTTGGGCGAGCCGCCGCCGAGGATGAAGACCGCGCTTTTGCCTCCGTGCTTGCGGCCGCGGTCGCCTTTGCCGTGGATCGCGCCGCGCTTGGCCGCCAGCACGATTGACGCGGTCTCGTTCACGTCGAGCGAAGGGTCGAAGGCGAGTTTATTACCCTGCAAAGCCTTCGCCGCCACGTTCATGCCGATGGAAGAATCGCCGGGCGAAGAGGTGTAGAGGGGCACGCCGAACTCGTAGGCGGCCGCCAGCAGAGACTTGTACTCCAAACCGAGCTTGCGCTCGCGCTCGCGCACGTAACGGCCGCAGAGATAATGAAACTCCGCCGTTGACATCGGACGCTGAAACTCCTCGCCCTCGATGATGCGACGGAAGAACTCGTCCGTGTCGAGCAGCACCGAGTAGTCGAAGAAGATGTCGTAGATTCTGACGACCTCTTCTTCGCGCAGAGTGATGTCCGAAGTGCTCGTGTTGCCCTGATGCAGCGAGAGGCCGATGCCGAAATGCGTGTCGTGGTAGAGGTTCGCGCCGGTGGTGATGATCCAGTCGATAAACCCGGCGCGCATCAGAGGGATGAGCGCGGAGATGCCGAGACCGGCGGGCGTGAGCGCGCCCGTGATCGAGACGCCGACCGTCACGTCCGGCTCAAGCATCTTTCGCGTGAACAACTGGCACGCCTCGCGCAAACGCCCCGCGTTGTAAGCCAGAAACGTCTCGTCAACTAAATCCGCGAGCGCGATTTCGCCCGTGATGGGCTGCGGGTCGATGCGCCGCCCGCGCAGGAACTTACTCTTCTTTTTCGCCATGCCGACAATATAAAGGATGAAGACGGAAGGGACAAAGGAACGATTGATTTCTTCATTGATTCATTGATCTATTGACTCAATGGCTCAATGAACAAATGAATCAATCCATTCTTATTCGGTCTCGGCCGTTTGCGCTTCGGCACGGCGCAGGCGGAGGCGCGCGATGCGCCGCTCGTCGGCTTCGAGCACTTCCACGTCGAGGCCGCGGAAGGTGAGCCGCTCCCCGGCGCGCGGGACGTAGCCGAGTTCGCTGATGACGAGACCGGCGATGGTCGTCGCGTCGTCGTCTTCTTCGATCTCGAAATCGAAGAGTCGTTCGATCTTGTCCACCTCGGTTGAACCGAGCACGTCGTAATAGCCGTCGTGCGCTTCGATGATCTCGACGACCTCTTCGCGCGCCGTATCTTCGTCCTCGATCTCGCCGACGATCTCTTCCAGAATGTCTTCGACCGTCACCAGCCCGGCGACGCCGCCGTATTCATCGATCACCATCGCCAGTTGCGCGTGCTGCTTCTGCATCTCTTCGAGCAGCTCGGCGACGGGTTTCGTGGCGGGCACAAAGAGCGTGGGGCGAATGAGCGTCTGGATCGAACCGTTTTCGCTGCCCTCAGCCCAGCATTGCAGCAGGTCGCGGACGTAGATGATGCCCTCGATATTATCAACCTGATCACGATAGACGGGCAGGCGCGAATACTTCGATTCGACCACGCAATCGCGCGCCTCGCGCACGGTCGCCGTCACGGGCAGCGCGACGATCTCCGTGCGCGGCGTCATCACCTCGTTGACGCTCGTGTCGCCGAACTCGATGATCGAGTGGATCAGTTCGCCCTCTTCTTCTTCGAGGATGCCCTCTTCCTCGCCCACGTCGATGAGCGCCTGCAAGTCGTCGCCGTTGTCATCTTCCTCCTCGACCCCGCCGCCCGTCTCCGTCAGGTGTTCGTTGCGGCGCGGGCGGTCGAAAGACTTGTGCCACGCGAAAGCGATGAGCGACAGCGGGCGATAAAACGGGCGGAGGATCGGCAACAGCCTGAGCAGCGTCGTCTCCGGGTTGTGCGACGCGACGAGGCGCGGGATCAACTGGCGCGCCACCGCCGTCAGCCCGACGCCCGCGACGATGGCGATCAACAGAAAGACCGCCTGCGAAGACGCCCCCGCTTCCGGCGAGCTATGTATCAGCCGTGACGTAATCGAGGCGACGAGGACGGAGATCGCGACGACTAAAATCAGGATCGTGACGGTGAGCGTGAAACGAAATCGCGAACGGTTTTCCAGAATCTCCGCGAGAAACGACGTGACGGCGGTCGGCCTTTCCGTCTCCGCCTCGCCGATCAAGCGGCGCAAGCCCACGTCGCTCAGTTCGCCGAACGCCATGTCAATCAACGCCATAAACGTCAGCGCGACCAGCAGCAGGCATGTGATCCCTATCTCAATTTCCATAGCTTTATCGTGAAGCGTGCAGCGTGCAGCGTGAATCGAAAGACATGGTTTTATCTATTCACGATGTACGCTCACACGCATCACTAATTATATTCCCAAACGGCGACGCAGACGGAGTTCCAGCGCGTTCATCTCCCCGCCGTCGCTTTCGTGATCGTAGCCACACAGGTGCAGCATCCCATGCAAAATCAACTGCTCCACTTCCCGCTCAAAACTCAACCCGTGCGCCGCCGCCTGCGCTCCCGCGCGCTCCACCGAAATCACGACATCGCCCAGCGTTGCGCCCGCCGCCCGCTCAAACTCATCCTGCCCCGCCGGAAACGACAACACATCCGTCGTCCCACGCTTCCCACGCCAACGCCGATTCAGTTCCCGCATCGCGCGATCCGACACAAAAGCGACTGTTACGCCCGCGCCCTCGGCCGGGACAACTTTCAGAACCCTCTCCGCAAACGTCTCCCAACGCTCGCAATCAATCGGCGTCTTGCGCTGGCGGTTCACAACCTCAATCATAAAAGCCGTGAATCATGAAGGGTCAATCGTGAACAGTTAAAATAATTTCCGCTATTCACGATTGACCCTTCACGATTTACTAAATCACAAACCGCTCTTGCTCGCGTGGTTTTCGTAAGCGCGGATGATCATCTGGACGAGACGGTGGCGGACGACATCGCGGTCGGTGAAGTAGACGAACTCGATGCCTTCGACGCCGGAGAGGACGCGCTCGGCTTCGACGAGGCCGCTGCGGCGTCCGGTGGGCAAGTCGATCTGCGTCACGTCGCCCGTGATCACGGCCTTCGAGCCGAAGCCGATGCGCGTGAGGAACATCTTCATCTGTTCGCCGGTGGTGTTCTGCGCTTCGTCGAGGATGATGAAGGCGTCGGCGAGCGTGCGGCCGCGCATGAAAGCCAGCGGCGCGACTTCGATGACCCGTTTCTCCAGGAGTTTCGTCACGCGCTCGGCGTCGATGAGGTCGAAGAGGGCGTCGTAGAGCGGTCGCAGGTAGGGATCGACTTTGTCCTGCAAGTCGCCGGGCAGGAAGCCTAGTTTCTCGCCCGCCTCGACGGCGGGGCGGGCGAGCACAATGCGGCTCACCTGCTTCTGCATGAGAGCCTGCACGGCCATCGCCACGGCCAGATAAGTTTTGCCCGTCCCGGCGACGCCGACGCCGAAGACGACATCTTTGTTCTGGATGGCTTCGATGTAGTGCCGCTGGTTAGCGGACTTGGGCGCGACCTGTTTTTTGCCCGCCGGGTTGAAGCGCGCTTTGGTGAAGTAGTCGCGCAGGGAGTAGGCGCGGTCTTCGGCGATCTGGGCGAAGGCTTCGCGCAGTTCTTTGTCGGTGAAGGTTTTGCCTTCCGCAAAGAGCGCGGTGAAGTCTTCGAGGATGCGTTCGACGGTAGCGACATCTTTCGGGTCGCCGTCAATGGTCAAGTCCTGTCCGCGCGCATCAACGCGCACGTCAAGCAGTGATTCCAGATATTTGATGTTCTGGTCGTGGACGCCAAAAAGCGTCTCGATTCCTCGCGGCGGTAGTTCTATCTTCTTCAAGTGAGCGTGCTATCTCCTTACGTGGGCGGTGCGAGCGTGCCACAGGGGTCGGGCGGGGTGCGCGGGTGAGCGATGTTGGTTCTGCATGTTGCAGGTAAAACGCTACTACATGCCCCAAAATGTGTCAACGAAGACGGGCGACCGCCCGAAACGCGCCCCAGTGTGCCCCGCCTTGACACGACCCGCCGCGATACCTATACTTTGCCCTTTGCGCTCACCGTCAAATCGTTGTCTGTGGCGGCGCGAACGAAATAGAACATCAGTTATTTAGATTACCGACGGAGTTTCAGAAGATGCCTAATCATAAATCAGCCGAGAAGCGCATGCGCCAGAACGAGCGTCGCAAAGGAATCAACCGCAGCAACCGCACGCGCCTGCGCACCGAAATCAAGAAACTGCGCGCCGCCATCACCGGCGAAGACGCGGGCACGCTCCAGGGCGCACTGTCGCAGACGATCTCCACCATTGATAAGTCCGTGCAAAAGGGCGTGCTGCACCGCAACGCCGCCGCGCGTTACAAGTCGCGTTTGACGGCGCGCGTCAACGAAGCCGGCGCGAAGTAAAAAGAAGGTTTCACGCAACTTCAAAGCAGCGGGGCGGGTCGAGCAGTTCGACCCGCCCCGCTGCTTTTGCCGTGGGCGAAAAAGCAAGAGACGGGGTGCGTAGATGAGCGGCGAGGGCGCGGCGCGGAAGCGTTACGGGTGCGATAGGGAGATCGAAGAATTGGTCGAGAGGTTCGAGTCGTGCGCCGTGCCGCCGGCGGAGTTCGACCACGGCGCGCATTTGGCGGTCGCCCTCTGGTATCTCGCGCGCCTGCCCTACGCGGAGGCATCCGCGCGCATGCGCGCCGGGCTGCATCGCTACACCACACACAACAACGCGCAGGCGCACTATAACGAAACCCTGACCCTCTTCTGGCTCAAACTCGTCCGACACTTTCTCCGTCAAGCCGACGACGACGACGGCACGCGCCCCCTCGCCGAGCGCGCCAATGAACTGCTCGCTACTTACGGCAGTTCAAAACTCGTCTTCGAGTATTACAGTCGCGCGCTGGTGCAACAGCCGGAAGCGAGAGCGTCTTGGGTCGAACCGGACTTGAAGCCGCTGGATTTCTGACGGGCGGGCTTGATGCGACGATGGGAGGGCGTCAGCTCGACAGCTCGCAGATGAGCAGTTCGAGTTGGAGGCGCGGCGTGCCGAGCGAGGTTTTGATGGCGAGGTCGGCCGAGGCGATACGGGAGATGCGGCGCGAGAGGTCGGCCGAGTCGGTGCGGCGGGCGGTGGCGAGAAAGTCTTCGCGCTTGTTGAAGGGCATGGGCACGAGGCGGAAGACCTCCTCCTTCGGCCTGCCCGCCGTCATCAACTCTTTGGCGAGCGCGAGCCGGTGATAGTTGCTCGCGATCAGCCCGAGGAGCATCACGGGTTCCGCGTCGTCGGCGAGCAGGCGATGCAAAGTTCTGAGCGCGCCCTTGCGGTCTTTCGCGATCAGGTGATCGGTCAACTCGAAATTCGACAACTCGCGCGAGCGACCGACGAGCGCGTCCACCAACTCCATCGTGACGTGGCCGCCCGGCAAGGCGGCGGTCGCCAGCTTGTCCAACTCGTTCACGAGCCGACGCACGCTCGTGCCCACCAGCGCGATGATCTGCCGCAGCGTGCGCTCGTCCGCGTCGGCCTTCAACTTCTTCAGATGTTCGCGCGCCCACGCGGCGAGTTCGTTGTCGCCGAGGGTCGCAAACTCGACGCTCGCGCAAGCGTCCATCAGCGTCTTGGACAACTTGCGCCGCTTGTCGAGTTCGTCCGCCACGAAGATGACGACGGAACTTGCGGCGGGGCGCGCGAGATAGCGCAGGAGCGCGCCCTCGTCCGCCTCGCGCAGTTTGCCGAAGTCCGTGATGCGGACGACGCGACGCTCCGACATCATCGGGAGTTGTTCGGCGGCGGCAATCGCCTGTTGCACGTCAACGCTGGCGAGGCTGAAACTCGCTTCGTTGAACTCGCGCAAGCCCGCGCCGCGCAGGGCTTCATCCGCGATGCGACGCGCCGCCGCATCGCGCAAATAATCTTCCGCGCCGAACAACAGGTAGAGCGGCGCGATGCGCTTGGCCTTCAACTCGCCCCGCAATTTTTCGCGCGTCAGGACGCTCATTTTTTCTTTTCTTCGTTGACGCCGAAGCCGTGGACGAGAGTTGACACGAGCGACTCGGCGAAGTTGCGCGCGATGCGCTGGACGGCCGGGTCTTCCTCGTTGAAGAAGGTGCGCGGGTCGTTCGTAAATTCGTACTCGCCGCGATAGACGTAGTTTTGATTGTCGTAGAGCACGCGGTTCCGCACCTGATCGCGCACCGTCACCGCGCCCACGACCGTCACCTCGAAGACGCGCGAACGGCCGCGCTCGTCCAGAAGCACGCCGGAGAAAGTGAAGCTGCGGATAACGCCGTCAACCACGGCATCCGCGCCCTCCGACTCGCTCTGCACGCGCAGGCCGTGGCCGCGCCGGATGATCTCGTTCGAGACGGCCTCCGTAAAACGCGCTTCGATCTTGTAGCGCAACGCCTGATTCTGGAAAGGCGGCACGGCCACCGTGCGGATGTGCGTCGGCAGCCCGCTTTTCGTCACCGGCTTGTAGCATTCCGTGAAGCCCGACGCGCACAGCAACAAAACCAGCAGCGACCCCACGCGCCCAGCCCTCTTCGCAAACCTCATTTTCGACACTTCCCCTCTCTTCCCGCGCGCCAAAACGCGAACGCCGCACGATACGATAAACAGAGAACAGTGACAAGTGACGGGTGACGGATGTCAAGTGACAGGTGAC
>DASQNL010000515.1:0-6449 GCA_035644995.1 Pyrinomonadaceae bacterium
AAACACCGTCGAAAAAAGTGTGGATGGAGAGGCCGGCGATAGCCGTGTAGGCGGCTTTCGGCTGGAGCATCGCCTCCGTGTGCGTCTCCTCCCCAAAGTGAAAATGGGGCGCGATGGTGTGTTCAAAAAGATGGATCAGCAGGTAGCCGAGCAGCAGAAGCGTCATCGCGCCGAGCACGGCGTGATTGAGTTCCGCCGCGCCCTCGCCCCACAGACGCACAACTTCCGGCAAAATCTCCAGAAAAATCGCGGCCAGCATGAAGCCCGCGCCGAGCGCGATCAGATAACGCAGGATATGCGCGTCGCGCAGGGTCGTGCGCGGCCGGGTGAGCAAGAGGCCGCCGAGGACGTTGGCGAGTGCGACGAGCGCGCCGAAAAAGATAAGTCCGCCGAAGCTGGTCATGCAAAAACGTCGCGGTCAGGTATGAGCTGTGAATGTCGGATTACGGCGCGCAACTATACAGGATGATGCTTGAAAGTGACAGGCGGGATTTTAAGCAGGCGAGTCCTGCAAGCACCTTTTTGACCTGTCGCTTAAGCAGTTTGGCCGTCGAGAGGGTCTTAAATGCACGAAATGGTGCTTAAAATTATCCGTTCGACCATGTTTTTGGTCTTGACAGTGTCCGGTAATGGAGCGTAGTATTCGCGTCGAGTGGGAGAAAGTGGCTAGAAGTGGACTCTTCAGAGCATGTTGGCGTAAACGGTTTAAGTTATACTTTAACTTTTAAGCAATTCTCGCCCCAGCCGAACGCCGAAGCCCTATGTTAAGAGGAAATTACACGGCGCGCATCGATGCCAAAGGGAGACTCAAAGTGCCGACCACTTTCCGCCGCCACATACAGGAAACTCAAGGGGCGGAAGTTTACGTGACCAGTTTAACAGGTGAGAACGTGCGCATCTACCCTCTGGCCGAGTGGGAAGGCATCGAACAGCGGCTCGCGCTGCTGCCCTCGATGGACACGGCGCGGCGCAAGTTTCTGGATCGCACGAACTATTACGGCCAGCAGACGACCATCGACGGTCAGGGGCGCGTGCTCATCCATCCCCTGCTCAGAAAAAGCGCGAGCGTGATGGGCGATGTGGCGGTGCTCGGCTATTTGAATTACCTGGAGGTCTGGGAACTGGAGCGGTTCCAGCAACGCTTGCTCTCAGACCCCTACACCGAAGAAGACGAGGCGTCAATCGCGCGCCTCGGAATCTGAAGAAGAAAGTGACGGGTAACAGGTGACAGGTAACAAGTTAGATACCGAAACTTGCCCCGGCAACACTTGTTTTGACCCGTCACCCGTCACGGGTGGCCTGTCACTGTTTTTCTGTTCTTTGAACAACTTCACGGGGCGGTGGTGATGTTTGCATCAGGTGGGGGGCCGGATGCGCCCCATCGCCCCGTGTTGCTAGCAGAATCGGTCGGCTATCTCGCGCCGGAGCGCGGCGGGCTGTTCGTGGATGCGACGCTCGGCCTGGGCGGCCACAGCGAGGCGTTGCTGGAAGTCTCTCCGCTGGTGCGCGTCATCGGTATTGATCGAGACCCGGAGGCTTTGCAGTTTGCGAGGGCGCGGCTGGCGAGCTTCGGCGAACGATTTCGCGCCGTGCATGCGAACTTCAAAGAGATCGCGGGCGTGTTGGGCGACGCGGGCGACGGGGTAGTGAGCGGAGTGCTGGCCGACCTCGGCGTCTCGTCGCTACAGTTCGACGCGGCGGAGCGGGGCTTCAGTTTTCGCCACGACGCGCCGCTCGACATGCGGATGGATGCGCGGGGCGATGACGAGACGGCGGCCGAACTGCTGGCGCGCCTGCCCGAAGAGGAGATCGCGCGCATCATCTTTGAATACGGCGAGGAGCGCAAGTCGCGCCGGATCGCGCGCTGGATCGTCGAACGACGTGAAGCGGGGCGGGCGATTGAAACGACTGACGAATTGGCCGCCCTTGTCGCGCGAGCCGTCGGCTACAAGCGCACGGATCGCATCCACCCCGCGACACGCACGTTTCAGGCATTGCGCATCGCCGTCAACCACGAACTCGAAGGGCTGGAAGCATTTTTGGAAGCCTCCATCGATCTTTTACAACCGTCAGGCCGTCTGGCCGTCATCAGTTTTCACTCGCTCGAAGATCGCATCGTGAAGCGTGCGTTGCGCCGTTTGGCGGGGCAATGTGAATGTGATCGGCGTCTCCCCCTCTGCGCGTGCGGCGCGCGCCGCGCCGTCGAAGTATTGACCCGGCGACCTATCACCCCCACTGACGCGGAACTGAACGAAAACCCTCGCGCCCGCAGCGCGAAACTCCGCGCCTGCCGCAAACTCGAAGCCGTCGCTACCTGAACGCGACTTGAAAATTTTTTAAAGACCGCGCCTTAAACGTCCGGTCACGCGGGTCTGAAACAGTCCCTATTTTGTTTGGAGACGGTAACGGCGATGAAGAGATTCCCCCAACAAAATTTCAACCGCGGCGTGCGCCGCGAACGCGACACGCGCGCCCTCAGGCGTCAACTCGTGATGCTCGCCTGCGGTCTGGTCATGGCCGGCGGTTTCGTCGTCGCCGCCGGGCAACATTTCGCCGCGGTGCGTTACGGCTACGACGGCGAGAAACTACGCGCCGAGCGGGCGCGCCTGATGGCTGAGCAGCAACAACTGATCTTGCAGATCAACGCGGCGACCGCCCCGGCGTCGCTGGATCGCGCGGCGCGTGAGATCGGGATGCAGCCGGCGCGGCCTTCACAAATTAACCGGGCGCGCGGAAGCAGCCCGACCGGGCGCGCGGCCTCCGCGGCGTTGCCGCCCGCGCCGAAGAATTCACGCACGCGTTCCGTGGCGCACTGATGCGAGAGATGACAGCGCCCCGGAATGCTTCGAGTCGGCTCCCCTGGTCACCCCCGCACGTTTCGGCTTCGAGTTCTCCGGGCGCAAATTTTGTCGGATTCGGATAGGCGCGCGGCGCGGAACGTTTGAAAAAGTTGTCTTCCATGATGCCCGAACGCTCTAACGCGAAAACTAAAAACAGACCTGACGCATCGCGCCAGCGCGTCTCGCTCGTCGTCCTCCTGCTCGTCCTCTGGATGCTCGCCATCGGCGCGCGCCTCGTCCACCTACAGGTCGGTCAACACGAACAATTGAGCGAGCGCGCGCGCCGGCAGCAGCAACAGTCGGCGAAGACGAATGCGCTGCGCGGCCTGATCCTCGACCGCAACGGGCATGAACTCGCGCGCAGCCTCGACGTGGATTCGTTCGTCGCCGTGCCGACGGAAGAAAAGTTCGATGCGCGCGAGACGGCGAAAAAGTTTGCCGCCGCGCTCGGTCTCGACGAATCGCCGCTCAGGGCGCGGCTGGAAGAGGCGCGGAAATCGAAACGCGAGTTCGTGTGGTTGGCGCGGCAAGTTGACCCGGAACAGGCGGCGCGCCTGCACGAGTTGAAACTCGCGGGCGTGCGCTCGGTCAAAGAGCCGAAGCGTTATTACCCGAACGGCGCGCTCGCGGCGCACGTGCTCGGCTACGTCGGGACGGACGACGAGGGGTTGGCCGGCATCGAGCTTTATCAAAACGCCTCGCTCGGCGGCGAAGCGGGCAAGACCGTGTTTGACAAGGACGCGCGCCACAAAGCCTTCAACAGCGTCGAGGTCGAGGCCGAGCCTGGACAGTCAATCGTGCTGACGATTGACCAGAACATCCAGTATCAGGCCGAGCAGGCCGTGGCGGCGGCGATGGAGCAGACGCGCGCCAAGTCGGCCACCGCGCTCGTGCTCGACCCGCGCACGGGCGACATCCTCGCGCTCGTCAACGCTCCGACCTTCGACCCGAACGGCGCGCGGAAGATCAGCGAAGACGTGCGTAAGAATCAGGCTTTGCAGAACATCTACGAGCCGGGTTCAACCTTCAAGATCGTCGCCTATGCGGCCGCCATCGAAGAGAAACTCGCGCGCCCGACCGACATGATCGACTGCCAGATGGGATCGATCAACCTGCTCGGCCGCACCATCCGCGACACGCACGCCTACGGCACGCTGACGGTAACGGAGGCTCTGGCGAAATCGTCGAACGTCGCCGCGATCAAGTTGGGGCTGCGCCTGGGCAAAGAGCGCATGTACGACTACATGCGGCGGTTCGGCTTCGGCGAGCGGACGGGCATCGAACTGAAGGGCGAGACCCGCGGCCTCGTGCGCAAGCCGGAGCATTGGCATCCGAGTTCGATGGGGTCGGTCGCCATCGGGCAGGAAATCGGCGTCACGCCGATCCAGATGGCGGCGGCCTTCGCCACGATTGCGAACGACGGCGTGCGCGTCTCGCCGCACCTCGTCAGGGAAGTGCGCGACGCGAACGGGCAGGCGGTGCAGCGCACGACGCCGGAGACGCACCGCGTTCTGAGCGCGGAGACGGCGCGCATCATGCGCCCGATGCTGGAGAGCGTGACCGTGAGCGGCACGGCCAAACTCGCGCAACTCGACGGCTACACGGCGGCGGGCAAGACCGGCACGGCGCAGAAGATTGACCCCGCGACCCGCGCTTACTCGAAGACGAAATACGTCGCCTCGTTCGCCGGCTTCGCGCCGATTGAGAATCCGGCGGTCGTCATCATCGTCGTGATCGACGAACCGGCGGGTTCCTATTACGGCGGCACGGTGGCCGCGCCGGTCTTCCGCGCCATCGCCGAGAGCGTGCTGCCTTATCTCGGCATCGCGCCCGACACGGAATTTAAAATCCCGGCGAGCGGCGACGACGAACTCGCGCAAGCGACGCGCGCCGCAGGCACGGCCGGAGAAGCGGCATCGGCCACGCACCACGCACCGGCTTCAACCGAAGAGTCGGCCGCGCAGGCGATGTTGCCGCAGGTGGTTGAGGGGCGGCGCGGCGCGGCGGGCGGCGTCCGCGAAGTGGTTTACGCGGCGGCGACCGAGCGCGCTCTGCTGATGCCCGATGTGCGCGGCCGTAGCGTTCGTGAAGCGGCGCGCATCTGCGCCCAACTCGGACTCGAACTCGAAGCCCACGGCGAAGGCCGCGCCGTCGGGCAAAGTCCGGCGGCGGGCGCGCGCGTCAAGGCCGGCCAGACCGTCAGCATCGAATTCGGAAGAAGCGATTGAGGCCGGAAAATGCGTTCGCCGAACGTGCTTGCGAAGCTGCAAGCGCGCCTGCGGCGACAGAGAAATCGATAACGGAGCGACTCGATGACAGTTCCCCCGCAAGATAGTCAACAATATGAATTGAGACGTAGAATCGTAGATTGCCGGGAGCGTCTGCGGCGCAAGCGGAACCCGCGGGCAGCGAGCCGTCGCGCCGCGCCGGCCGCCGCGCCGCCGCCGCATAAACAAGAAGTGCAAAGGAAAAAATAGCAGCGTGAACATACGAACGGCGTCTCAATTGATACGTGCCGATCACTCGGACACGGGCGAGGCGCGGGAGTTCTTTGACAAAGAGTTGACGGGTTTTTCGATTGACTCGCGCACCGTCGCCGAGGGCGAACTGTTCTTCGCCCTCTCCGGGCAAGACTACCGGCGGCACTTCTTCACCGCCACTTCCTTCGACGATGCGCACCGCTTCATTCCCTCCGCCTTCGCGCGCGGCGCGGCGGCCGTCGTCGCGCGCCGCGCACGCGTCGAGGGCGACGCGGAACTGCAAGCGTTCGGTAACCGTCTCTTATTAGTCGACGACGTGATCGACGCCTTGCAGCGAATCGCGCACGGCGCGCTCGCGGCCTGGGGCGGCCGCGTAGTCGCGCTCACGGGCAGCGCGGGGAAGACGACGGCGAAAGACTTGACGGCGCACGTTCTCAGCGCGGCCGGGCGGCGCGTGTTGAAGACGCAGAAGAACTTCAACAACGAACTCGGCCTCGCCCTCTCGATCTTGCAGATGGAATCCGGCGGCGCGCGTCCCACGGATTTCGACGTGGCGGTGCTGGAGATGGGGCAGTCGATGTACGGCGAGATCAAGCGGCTGGCCGGGATTGCGCCGCCCGACATCGCGGTCGAGTTGAACGTCGCGCCGGTGCATCTGGAGTTCTTCGAGTCGGTCGAGCACATCGCGGCGGGCAAGGCGCAACTCGTCGAAAGCCTGAAACCCGGAGGCACGGCGATTCTCAATGCCGACGATGCGCGCGTCGCCGCCATGCGCGGCAAGCACGACGGTCGCACGCTCACCTTCGGACTCGAAAACGCGGCCGACGTTTCGGCCGCCGGGATCGAAAACGCGCGCTTCGGCCTCAGCCGCTTTCGCTTGCGAACGCCGCTCGGCGAAGCGGACGCGCAGTTGCGCTTGCCCGGTCGGCATAACCTGTTGAACGCGCTGGCGGCCGCCGCGGTCGCCACCTGTTTCGAGATCGCGCCCGAAGAGATCGCAGGCGCGCTCTCGTCCGCCACCGCTTCGCAGATGCGCGGCGAGGTGATCGAATTCGCCGCCGGGTTCAGCGTGATTGACGATTCCTACAATTCGAACCCGCGCTCGCTCCTGAGCATGGCGCGTTCGGTG
>DASQNL010000516.1:0-5720 GCA_035644995.1 Pyrinomonadaceae bacterium
CCACCGAGAAACTGTTTCATATTAACGGAACCTCGCGCGAGAACTTTAAGCCGCGCGTCCATATTAATTTGTCCGAGAGGGACGGCGGGCAGGCTGAAGATATTATCTTGCGAAGCGGGCTGAGAGTATTGCGGGCGATGATTAAAGCCCGCCCGGCGCGTTGAGCGTTCACGAAGTCCGTCCGTCCATCGGTTAGCGGCGCGCGCGCGGGCGAGGTTTCTCTGTCGTTGCACGCGCGCGCCGCGCCGCGCGCACGCCCGGCCGGAACTTTGAGCCTGTCCGGTCTCCCGCGAAGCGCATCTTCCCAAGCGGAAGAATGTTTCAACCGGCTTTACCAGGGCGCGCGGTCGGCGTTTGAACTTTTTGCTTCGCGCTTGCGAATAACAGTGGCGGGTTTAAATCTTTCAGTTGGTTCGGTCGGCCGCGGGCGTCGCGCTTGACTTTGGGCGCGGGCGCGGGGATGCTTTTGTCTACATGTTTGGTTTAGAGCGTTTCATCGGCGAGGTGCTGGACGGGAAGTACCGGCTGGAGCGTCTGCTGGGGCAGGGCGGGATGGGCGCGGTCTATCTGGCGACCCACCTCGGCACGGAGCGGCCGGTGGCGTTGAAACTCATCACGCCGGAGTTCATGCGCAACGACGAGTTCGTCGAGCGTTTCAAACGCGAGGCGCGCGCGGCGGGTCGGCTGCGACATCCGAACGTGGTGGACGTGACCGACTTCGGGTTCGCGCAAGTGGGCGCGCAGCGCGTGGCTTATCTCGTGATGGAATACCTGGACGGCTGCACGCTCGGCGACGTGCTGGCCGAAGAATCGCGCCTGCCGCTCGACTGGGTGGTGGATATTTTGGAGCAGACGTGTTCGGCGGTGGACGAGGCGCACCAGCAGGGCGTCGTGCATCGCGATCTCAAGCCGGACAACATCTGGTTGGAGCCGAACCGCTTCGGCGGCTACCGCGTTAAGGTGCTCGATTTCGGCATCGCCAAGCTCGCCGATGCGTCGGGCGATTACGCCACGGCCGCGAGCGAACTGCCCGCCCCGACCGGCACGGAGCAGCCGTCGGACACGGGCGCGCAGTCGCAGTTCGATAGCGTGCAGGAATCAATCGCGCGGGCGGCTTCGTCGGTCGGGCGCGGGGGTTCGACCGGCGGCGGTTCATCGCAGGGAAGTTCGTCGCACGGCGGCGCGTCGCCGCACGCCTCATCGACAGAGGCCGCGACGCTTTTGCAACTCCCCGAAGAGAGCGAGACGGAGCAACCGCAGACGTTGATCTTTGCGCCGCCTTCCACGCCATCGCAGCAGCAGCAGCAACAGCAGCAGCAGCCCGACCCGACGGTCGCCGCGCCGCCGCCGCGCGCGACGCAGGCCGACTACGATAGCGACAAGACGCGCCTGCTCGACCCGGCGACCGCCGGGCGCGCGCCCGCGCACGAGTTGCAGACGGCGGCGGCGGCCGGCGTCACGCGCGTCGGCGCGATACTGGGCACGCCGCTCTACATGTCGCCCGAACAGTGCCGCGGCCAGCGGCTCGATGCGCGCTCCGACATCTACAGCTTAGGCGTCATCGCCTATCAAATGCTCACGGGCGAGACGCCCTTCGCGGGCGACATGGTTTCGGTCATGCGGCAACACATGGAGATGCCGCCGCCGCCGCTCCGCGACAAGAACCGGAAGGTGAAGAAGAAGGTGGCGCGCCAGGTGATGGCCGCGCTGCGGAAAAACCCGGCGGAGCGACCGGCGAGCGCGGCCGGTTTCGCGTCCGCCCTGCGCGGCAGTTCCGAGGGCATCGGGTCGCTGCTCACGCGCGCCTTCGCGCTCTACAGCGAACACTTCCCGAAGTTCCTGCGCATCTCTTTGCTGGCGCACCTGCCCGTCATCGTCATGACCTTCCTGATGCTCGGCCTCGACCTGATGCAGCGCGCCAAAATGATGCCCAAGATGCTGATCATCGCCCTGACCATCGTCTTCGGGCTGCTCAACGTGGCCGTCGGTTTTCTCTCCACCTCCGTCATCACGGCGATGACCGCGCTGATGGTCACGCAACTGCACGTTGCGCCGATGCGCCCGCTCTCCATGCGCGACGCCCTCGCGGTCTTGAAGCGACGCTGGCGGCCGTTTCTGCGGACGAGCATCAGGGTCACCTTCACGGTGATGCTCGGCTTCGCGCTGCTGCTCATCCCCGGCTTCATCTTGATGATCAGGTATGCCCTCTACGCGCCGGTCGTCTTGATGGAGGGATTGGAGAAGCGCGCCGCGCTCACGCGCGCCAACGAGCTTTCGCGCCGCTCGCGCCGCACCGTCATCGCGCTCCTGCTCATCCAACTAACGCTGCCGTTCATTATGGGCGCCGTCGTCGGCTACCTCTCGTTCAAGATGAAGGGCGGGGATGTGCAGGTTGATCTCGGCTCAAAATCGTTAGGCCATTTCGCGCCCCTCTTCAACATCATCACCGTGCCGCTCATCTCCATCACCACCGCGCTGCTCTACTTGAAGATGCGACAACTCGGCGGCGAGACGTTCAAGGAGACGCTCGAACAGTTCGATAATGTCGAAGCCCCGCGCAGCCGTTGGCAACAGCGCATGCGCCATCGTCTCACGGTAAACACGCCGGTGAGCCGCGGATAAACGACTCACCGGCGCGCGCGCCTCGCGCCGCCCCCCAAGCGACGAACCGCGAGCAGCCACGCGCCGCCGCACTTTCCTTCCCTGCCCGCTCTCAGGAGAACTATGATGCGCAAAATTCTTTACCCTACCACTTACCTGCTCCTCCTTTTTCTCGCTCCCGCACACGCACAACAACAGCCGCCGCCGCCGTCGCCGTCGCCGTCGCCGACAGCGACGGGAGCTTACCTGACGTACATCGGCGACCGCCTCGTCTTGACGGAGAGCTACCGCGTTATGTCGAAGCCCGACGGTTCGCTCGCGACGGAGGCCGAGATTACGCCCGCCGCCGGGGGCGTGACACAGAAGGTTTCGACGACGGCCTCGCAAACGAAGCCTGAGAGTTTTTCCATCGAGGTGGGCGGCGCGCGGGCGTTCGAGGCCAAGTTCGGCAAGGACGGCGCGGTCAAACTAAACGCCGCCGGCAGCCCGGAACGCGAGGTGCGAACGAAGGCCACGGTGGTGTTGGAAAATCTCTACTGGCATCAATTCGTCTTCCTGCTCGCTCAATACGATCACGCGCGCGGCGGGCGGCAAGAGTTCACGGCCTTCCTGCCCTCTCAGGGAGTGGAATATCCGATCTATCTCGAATATGCCGGGGCGCAAACTTACACGCCGAAGGAGGGCGTCAGCGTGGCGACGCGCCGTTACAAACTGGTCGCCTCCGGTGCGCTCGCGCTCGACCTGTGGACGGACGAGGCGCGCATGCCGCTGCTGTTTCAGGTGGCCGCGCAGAAGATCAAGGCCGTGCGGCAAGGCTCGGAAAGTTTGGCGGGGGTCGCCTTCGCCGCGCCCGCCGAGTACAAGACACCCGCGTATGTCAGGCCGGGGGCTTTCAGCGAACGGGAGTTGATCGTGGGCGCGGGCGGCGCGTGGCCGCTCCCGGCGACGCTGACGCTGCCGGCCGAGGGCAAGGCGCCGTTCCCCGTCGTCGTCCTCGTTCACGGTTCGGGGGCGCACGACCGCGACGAGACGCTCGGCGGCAACAAGCCCTTCCGCGATCTCGCATGGGGACTGGCCTCGCAAGGCGTCGCCGTCCTGCGCTACGACAAACGCACGCATCGCTATTCCGGCAAGCTCGGCGAGATAACGAACTTCACCGTCAAGGAAGAGACGACGGATGACGCGCTCGCCGCCGTTCGCCTGCTCCGGCAAACGGCGGGCGTCGAGGTGAAGAAGATTTACGTGCTCGGCCACAGTCTCGGCGGGATGCTCGTGCCGCGCATCGGCGCGGCCGACGCCGGGGTGGCCGGCTTCATCGTCCTGGCCGGCCCGACGCGCCCGCTGGAAGACGCCTTTCCGCGCCAGTACGAGTACGCCGCGCTCCGCGACGGCCGGATCGACGACGCCGAGCGCGCGCAGATCGAAGACGCCAGACGACAGGCCGCGCGCATCAAGCAACTCAAAGCGAACGACTCCGCGCGCGAGATGCTGCTGTATGCGCCGCCGAGCTACTGGCTCGACCTGCGCGGCTACGACCCGCCGCAACTGGCGCGCACGCTCAAACGCCCCATCCTCATCTTGCAGGGCGAGCGCGATTACAACGTTACCCTCGACGACTTCCGCAACTGGCAGACCACTTTGGCCGCGCACAAAGAGGTCGAATTCAAAACCTATCCGAAGCTCGACCACTTCTTCTACGAAGGCGTGGGCGCGGCCAGCGGCGCGGACTACGACCGCCCGCGCAACATTCCCAAGTACGTGATTGACGACATCGCCGCGTGGATCAAACGCCACTGAGCGCGCCCGCCCTTCGCTCGCTCCTTCCCGCCGACGCTGCGCGTTTGAGACTTTCGACGCGAGCGGCTACACTTTGCGGTTTGACTTGCACGCAAATTATCCAGAGGTAGCCATGAGTAGAACCAGCGAGACTGATTTTGAGAATTTTTTGCGGCGGCACGACGAGACGGCGTGGGCGCGCGCGCTCGAAAGTTTGCTTCCCGCCATCCACGAAGTTGACCGCAACGCGACCTCCATCTGGTTCGCCTTCTTCCCTCTCTCCCTCGCGCGCGCCTTCGAGCAATCGGATGAGCCGGAGAAGTTGGCCGCCCGTTTATTGATGCAAGGCACGTATCGCCTCCGAGATCAAATTGATTCGTCGCACGCCTTTCTCTACGGCCATCGCCACTGGCCGGAAGTTAAACGCGCCGTTATCGCGCGCGCCCGTCAATTTAAGGCGGAAGCGGCGCAGGAGGGCGAGGCGCAGGGCGAAGCGGCTGCTACTGCGCTCGCCGGGCACATCCGCGAGGTGGCGGGCGAGGTGGCGACGCAATTGAAGGTTGAAGCCTCGCGGCTGCCGGGCATCACGGCGGTCGCGTTGATGACCTTGCGGCAGGTGGGACTCGAAGCCTTCGCGGCTGCGCCGGGTGAAGTTCGGCTCGACGACCGGCGGGCGCGCCTGTCGCCCGAAAAGATTTTGCAGGAGCGCGCGCGCGACGACAGTCAAGGCTTGCTCGGATTCCTGCGCACGACTGACAAGCGTTGGACGGTGGTGTGGAACGAAGCCGACCCGACGGCGCGCTTCCAAATGATTCAACATCAGGAAGTGGCTTCCGCCGCCGCCACCGACAAGCGCGACTGGTCGCGAGTTGACCCGCGCTGCACCGTTGACGAAGGGCCGATTCCCGTTCAGTGTCGCTCGGCCTCGTGCGGCACGTGTTGGATGGGCGTGCTCGGCGGCGCGGAGAAGTTGACCGCCGTCAGCCCGCGCGAGCGCAAGGCCATGCAACTCTTCGGCTATGTGGACACGGACGACCCGCAGCCCATCATCCGCCTCGCGTGTCAGGCTCAGGGCGAGGGCGCGGTCTCAATCGTGATCCCTTCGTGGAACGGCGTGTTCGGGAAATACCTGCGCCGCCTCAAGGAAGAGGAAGCGGCGGACGCGTCCGCCGCCGGAGGGCGGGCGATCTCGCAGTAATTCTATGAGCACTTCAAAATCGAACGGGGCGCATACCGGAGGCGACGCCGGGGCGGGGCAACCGCCCCCGCTCGCGCGCGATGAACTCGGCCGCATCGAACCGTCTTCGCTGGCCGACCTCATCGAGTGGTTTCTCAACCACGAT
>DASQNL010000517.1:0-1914 GCA_035644995.1 Pyrinomonadaceae bacterium
CAGCACGCATCGGCATCATCGGCGGCAGCGGCCTCTACCAGATGCCGGAATTGAAAGATATAGAGGAAGTGCGGGTTGAGACGCCGTTCGGCAGCCCGTCAGACGCTTTTATCGTCGGCACGCTGGAAGGCGCGCGCGTCGCGTTCCTGCCACGCCACGGGCGCGGGCATCGCTTCACCCCGACGGAGCTGCCCTTCCGCGCCAACATCTACGCGATGAAGCTGCTCGGCGTCGAGCGCATCCTCTCGGCCTCGGCCGTCGGCTCTTTGCAGGAGCAATACGCGCCGCTCGACATGGTGATCCCGGCGCAGTTCTTCGACCGCACACGCGCACGCGCGCACGAGTCAACCTTCTTCGGCGAAGGCATCGTCGCGCACGTCACGTTCGCGCACCCGGTCTGCGACGAACTCGGCGACGTGCTGGAAGCCTCCTGCGGAGCGGCCGACGTGCGCGTGCATCGCGGCGGCACCTACCTGTGCATGGAAGGCCCGGCGTTTTCGACGAAGGCCGAATCGAACGTCTACCGCGCGTGGGGCATGGACGTGATCGGCATGACGAACTTGCAGGAGGCCAAGCTCGCGCGCGAGGCCGAAATCTGCTACGCCACGCTCGCGCTCGTCACCGATTACGACTGCTGGCACGAGGAGCACGATGCCGTCTCGGTCGAAACGGTCGTCGAGTATCTGAACAAGAACGTGCGCAACGCGCAAGTGATCATGCGCGAGGCGGTCAAGCGACTGGGCGAGGAGGCGCGCGGCTGCGCCTGCGGTTCCGCGCTGAAGAACGCCATCTTCACCGCGCCGGATTTGTGGCCGGAGGCGACAACGAAGAAGCTCGAAGCGATCATCAAAAAGTACGGTGACAGGTGACAGGCGACAAGTTAAAAACGTACCCTCTGCCTTGTCCCGTCACCTGTCACCCGTCACTTGTCACTAAAAAGAGGTGTTTATGAAAAAACTTTTACTCGCAGGCTGCCTGATCGGTTTCGCGTCGGGCGTCGGGGCGGACGCGGCGCGCGCGCAGGACACGTCGAAGCCGGGCGGCCAGGGCATCGAGGCGAACGCTCTGCCCGATGAAATGCTCGTCACGGACGCGAAGAAGAATCTCAAGGCGGCGCAGTTGTACTACACGCGCAAAGCCTACGTCGGCGCGCTGCAACGCTGCGAAGAGACGATGGCCGTCTTTCAACGCTTCAACAAGTTCGACGAGGTGCTCTACATCGCGGGCATGTCGAGCGCGCGTTTGGCGCGCAAGGAGGGCAAGCAGCCGCCTCCGGCCGCGATGACCCCCGAAAAATATCTCACCCTCGCGCGTCAGTATCTAACCCAACTCGTCAACGAGCATCCGAAGAGTTCGTTCCGCAAACGCGCCGAAGAGGAACTTCGGAGCATCGGCACGCCCGCGCCGCAGGCCGACGCGAAACAGTAAATTTGTCCGTTGTCCGTTGTCCGTTGTTTTGCTTCTTGCCTGACTCGAATTTCTATCTTGAGGAAGTCGCTTGATACTCCACATGCGACTGACGACTGACAACTGACGACGGACGTTCTTTTCATTTCACACACAGGAGAAAACAAAAGGTGTCATTGCTGGTTGTTGGTTCGGTAGCGTTCGATGCGGTGGAGACGCCGTTCGGGAAGCGTGAAAAGATGCTCGGCGGTTCGGCCACGCATTTTTCGCTCTCCGCCAGTTTCTTTACGGACGTGCGGGTGGTCGGCGTCGTCGGCGCGGACTTCGGCGCGGCCGAGTTGGACGTGTTCGCGCGCCATGAGGTGGACACGAGCGACCTCGAACGGGTGCAACACGGCGACACCTTCTTCTGGCGCGGCCGCTACGATTACGACTTGAACACGGCGCACACGCTCGACACGCAACTCAACGTCTTCGCTGATTTCAAACCAAAACTCTCCGACGCGT
>DASQNL010000518.1:0-25816 GCA_035644995.1 Pyrinomonadaceae bacterium
GCCTTATTCCGACTCCTGAATTCTGTTTCCCGTCTCCGGCTTCATCGTTCCGCGTTCATCCTTTGCGGGCGACATCTGATACTGTGTCGGGTTAAGTATTCAGCGAACGCGTCGGACGGCGGTTTTAAGGAGATGTTGATATGCGCGAAGAAGATGTCGAGAGCGAAAGAGTAGAAATCAAATCGGCGAGATCGAGTAATTTGTTGCAGCGCATCGGCATGTATGCCGCGCTCATGCTCGTCGCCTTCCTCGTCGGCTTCGTGCCGATGTGGCTCAAGGCGCGCGAGAGCGGCCGCAATCTCGCGGCGACGGAGCGCACGCTCAGCGTCGCACGCTTGCAGAACGCGCTCGCCTCGGCCGCGCTCGACGCGCGTCGCGGCGAACATGAACCGGCGCGACAGGCGGCCAGCCAGTTCTATACATCCTTACAGGCGGAGATCGGCAAAGGCGACGATTCATCTCTCACGCCCGCGCAGAGAGAGGCGGCGCAAGGCTTATTCGCCGGGCGCGACGAGATCATCACCTTGCTCGCGCGCGGCGACCCGGCCGCCGCGGATCGCCTCGCCGACGTGTATGCGTCGTATCGCAAGATCGTGAGCGGCTGAAAGGTGGCTCACCCGGCGGCATCTCCGCGCCGGTCAGTCGGCGAGCGGCGAAGCGTCGGTTGCCCTCAATTCCCGACGGCGAACAAGTGGCGTTGAGTTCTCACGAACATCATCCCGGCAGAGATGGCCGGGGTCGCCATCAGCAGTTCGCCCATCGGATTCCGCGCGAGCAACTCGAACTTCGCCCCCGCCTTGACGACGAACACCTCGCCGTCCTCACTCGATAAGTAAATTCGCCCGTCGGCCGCCACCGGCGACGCGCTGAAGCCGCCGCCCTGATGCGGCAGCCGCTCGCGGTAAACTTCCGCGCCCGTCCGCAGGTCGTAGCAATCGAAGACGCCCTGATTCGACAGCACGTAGAGGTGGCCGCGATAGATGAGCGGCGTCGGCATGTAAGAGCCGCGCCCCTGCCTGCTCCACACGACCGAACTGTTAGACGTTGCTCCTGGCGCCGGCGTGATGTCGCCCGATGCGCCCGCGCGGATGACGAAGATCGGGGCTTCCGGTCGCCGCCCGCTCGCGACGACGATCAGGTCGCCGGAGAAGACCGGCGTGGGCGCGGTGATCTTCGAACTGCCGCCGAGCCGCCACAACTCCCGGCCTGTTTGCGGGTCGTAGCCGCGGATGAAGTTGGAGGCGTTGGTGATGATCTCCGTCCGCCCCGCGCCCGTGTAGACGGTTGGCGTGCCCCACGAAGGGAGTTCTTCGCGCGCCGTCTTCCAGAGGGTCTTGCCGGTCTTGATGTCGGACGCGAGCAAGAACGATCCCGTCTGCGTGTCGCATTGCACGACCACGGCGTCCTTGTAAATGATGGGCGAACTGGCTGTCCCCCATTCGTAACTCGGAATGTCGTATGCGCCCGCGTTGAGCACGCCGAGGTCTTTCTTCCAAACTTCACGGCCGCGCATGTCGAACGCGTACAAGCCCTGCGAGCCGAAGAAGGCGACCACGTAACGCCCGTCGGTCGCCGGGGTCGAGTTGGCGTAGGTGGCCTTGACGTGTCGCCGCTCGCGCGGCGCGCCCTCGTAGGCCGTCCGCTCCCACAGGATTTTGCCCGTCTTCCGATCTATCGCGTAGAGCTTCCACTGGTGGCTCGATGTATCGTCGGAAGCGTCGCCGTCGCCGTAGAGACCGTGGCGAAAAGTGCCGTCGCCGCGCGCGCTGCTGATGGCGGTCGTGACGAAGACGCGCCCGCCCCACACGATAGGACTCGAATGCGCCAGCCCCGGAATCCTCGTCTTCCACTTGATCCGCTCGCCTTTGCCCGCGTTCCAACTGTGAGGCAAATTCTGCCCGTCGGCGACGCCTGACGCGTGGCGGCCGCGGAAGGAAGGCCAGTGTCGCTCCGGACGCGTCTGGGCGCACAGCGTCGCCGCGCCCAAGAGCAAGGCGGCGAGACATGTGCGTAGTCTCAACTTCATGGCCGGTTCTCCTTCGAGAAGTTTGGACGAAACGGGTCAGCGTTCGCTGCGAGGGACGACGCGTGCCCGCCGGTTCAAATAGTAATTCCACAACAAGCGCGCCCCAATCGCCCGCCACGGTCGCCATGCTTCGGCGACGGCCGCGAGTTCGACGGGCGCGGGGCGCGACGGCAGGCGTTTGACTTCTCGCATCGCCACGGCGAGAGCGAGGTCGCCGGCAGGCCACGCGTCCGGCCTGCGGAGCGACATCAGGAGGTAGATGTCCGCCGTCCACGAGCCGATCCCTTTCACTTTCATCAACTCGGCCTTCACCTCCGCGTCGGCCGCCGCGCCGAACGCCGCGAGGTTCAGACGGCCGCCCTCCACGGCCTCGGCCAGGTGCCGCCCGTAGAGAATCTTCTGGCGGCTGAAGCCTGCGCCTTTAAGCTCCGCCTCGCCGAGCGCGAGGAAACGCGCGGGCGTGAGCGGCGAGGCGAGCGACAGGAGACGCGTGAAGGCGGCTGCGGCCGAGGCGAGCGACACCTGCTGCTCAAGGATGATGTGAACGAGCGTCGGAAAACCCGGCTCGCGAAACCAGGTAGGCGGCGTGCCGTATTCCGCGTAGAGACGCGCGAGGTCGGGGTCGCGCCCGGTCAGATCACGCAGCCCTTCGGCGTAAGACTTCGCGTTTAAAATTTTCGGCTTGAGTGTGCGGCGCAGTTCGTCAGCCCTTCTCGACGCGTCAAGCTATGGTTGACGCGTCAACCACTCTCGACGCGTCAGCCTTTCCGCAACAGCGAAATCCGACCGTCATGAGAGAGGTCGTGCCGCGCCTCGGCCGTGCGATCCCGTTTATTGCCGTGTCCTCACGGTGCGCACGCCCTGTTTCTCTTCGATGGCCTGATCTTCACTCTTGGCGTCTTCCATCGCCTCCGGTTCCAGTTCCTCCGCGCTCTTGTTCAATTTGACGAACACGCCCCACGCCGCCAGGAGCACGGCCGCCGCGACGGCGATCCCCGCGGCCTGCAACAGGTGCGCCGGGTCGTCGTGCAGAAACTGGAAGACCGCCACCAGCGACTCGATGGAGAGCGACACGATGACGACCACCATGAACCGCGACAGGAAACGACGCACACGCGTCGGCGCGCTCATCTGCGCCCCGCGCTGCACCTCTTCTTCGAGGATGGTCTGCCCCAGTTCGAGCGCGGCCACCGCGATGGTCAAAAGCCCCACGCATTCCAGCACCGCGTTGAAACGCTCCCTCAACGGCAAGGCCGAACCCGGATTGATCCCGTGCCATAACTCCATCCCCGCGAAGACGATGAGCGCGACGCCGCAGCACAGGAACAAAAAGATCACCACCGAATAACCCGCCTCGAATATCCTCCGAATAATTTTCAACGCGCACCCTTTCCCGCCCCGCCGACGCCTGCGACGCTTGCAACTGAAGGCGCGCTCCCGTAACGGGAACGCGCCTTCAACCCCAATCTTCACTCCCTAAAAGTAGTAATCACGGAGCGACCCCTCATACCTGCCTTCGCGCAAGCAACATTTCTTGAAACCTACGTCCTGAGCCGCACGGACACAGATCGTTTCTCCCCAGCTTCTCCACCAACTCCTTCTCGCCCCCGACCACTCTCCGACCCCGCTTCACGCGCGTCTCGGACGGGAACCCTCTGCGCCGTTTGCTCGAACGCTCAAAAGCAATACCTCTCCTCATACCTGTTGCTTCTCATGATCGTGTCCTCCGCAAAAAATTATTCGTCAACCGCTCTCGCGGACGGGCGAGTATAGCAGATGAAAAAGCGCACGGCGCGCATTGCCGTTCAGTCGCCGCCGCCCGGTAGCGTCTGCCGCTAAGCAACGCGCCGCGCTTCGCGTTACAATCAAGCGGCCTTGCGTAAGTTTGACGAAAAGATCGAATCGCTCGTGCGCGACTTGCCGGATGCAGAGGGCGCGCGGATGTTTTACGAACGGCTCGCGGCCGACGATGCGCGCGCCGCGCAGAGACTCGTGCGCGACGAGGCGCTGCTCTCGGACGCGCTCGCGCTCGCGGCGTGGAGTCCGCTGCTGGGGACGACGCTCGCGCAGAATCCCGACTACTTGAACTGGCTCGCGCGCGAACGCACGGACACGCACGTCAGGACGACGGAGGAGTTGGGCGAGTCGCTCGCGCGCTTCGCCTTGACGCATTCGCAGGTCGAGCCGCAAGTCGTGCTCGCGCGTTTCCGGCGGCGCGAGTTGCTGCGTATCTACCTGCACGACCTGCGCCGCACCAACTCCATCGTCGAGACGACGGAAGAACTCTCGAACCTCGCCGACACCGTGCTCGCTTACGCCCTCAACCTCGCCCGTCAAGAGCTGGACAACCGCCACGGCGCGCCGCTCTGCACGGATGAGCGCGGGCGCAAGACGACCGCGAGTTTCTGCGTCGTCGCGCTCGGCAAACTCGGCTCGCACGAACTCAACTACGCCTCCGACATAGACCTCCTCTTCCTCTATTCCGACGACGGCCACACGTCGGGCGCGGGCGAACGCGGCCGCACGACCAACCGCGAATACTTCAACCGCCTCGCCGAACGCACGACGCGTTTCGTCGGCCAGCAGACGGGCGAGGGCGCGGCCTACCGCGTGGACTTGCGCCTGCGCCCGCACGGCCGCGACGGCGCGCTCAGTTGTTCGCTCGCGGAAGCCTTGCGCTACTACCGCGCGACGGCGCAGGCCTGGGAACTGCAAACGCTGATCAGGTCGCGCGCCGCCGCCGGGACGGCCGCGCTCTACGCGCGTTTCGCCGCGGAGGTGCGCGGGCGCGTCTACACGCACGCCGCCTCGGTCGAAGAATCGCTGCGAAACGTCCGTCTCGCCAAGCAGAAGATCGACCGGCAGCACGCGGGCGGTTCGCGCGGCTTCAACGTCAAACTAGGGCGCGGCGGCATCCGCGAGATCGAGTTCGTCGCGCAAGCCCTCCAACTCGCGCACGGCGCGCAGGACTCTTGGCTGCACGCGCCGCACACGCTCATCAGCCTCGGCCGCCTCGCCGACCGCCGCCTCATCGGCGAGCGCGAGCGCGCCGAACTCTCCGACGCCTACGCCTTCCTGCGCATGCTCGAACACCGCCTGCAAATGGAGCACGGCCTGCAAACGCATTCCGTGCCCGGCGAAACGGAGCGGCGCACGCTCGTCGCGCGGCGGATGAATTTCACCGGACACGATGCGCTCGCCGATTTCAATCGCGCGCTCGAACTCCACACCGCGCGCGTGCGCGCCGCTTACGAGCGCATCTTCGGCGACCACGGGGCAGCCGCGCCGCTCGCGGCCAACGCGGCCAACGCGGACGACGAAGCCGCGGCAGGTAACTCAACGCCGGTCGCGGCCACCACCACGACGGGCGAGAGCGCAAACCCCGCTCCCGTCACGCCGGGGCGGTTCGGCGCGGGCGAGGGTCGGGAAGCCGCCGGCGCGGGCGAGGGTCGGGAAACCGCCGGCGCGGGCGATGATCAGGAGGCGGCCGGTGCGGCGTCCGCTGCGCCCGCGCCGATTGCTCGCGCGAACCTTCACGCCGCGCCGTTTCGAGAGCCGCGTCTCGAAACAACGCCGGGGGCACACGCCGACGACGCCGCGACTCAGGCCGCCGCGCAAGTCTTCGCGCCCCGTCTCAGGTTCGAGAGCGGGCAGGAGGCCAACCTCCACGCGCGCGAGACGGAGGCGGTCGCCGCGGGGCGCGTCGCGCGTCTCCTCCACGAAGCGGCGCACCGCTCGCTCAACCCGCGACGCGCGCTCTCCTACGTGGCGCGCGTCGCCGCTTCGCTCGATAAGTCGAGCACGAGCGTCGAACTCTCGGAGGAGAGTTTGCGCGCGCTCGTCCGTGTCTGCGGCGCGTCCGAGTTCTTCGGCGAGATGCTGGCGAGCAACCCGGCTTTGATTCCCGCCCTGCTCGCCGGCGGCGATGCGGTGCGCGAGCGCGATTACCGCGCGCTGCTGCGCTGGGAGATCGACCGCGAGTCGAGTTTTCGCGCGGAGTTGATCGCGCTGCGCCGCGCGTGGGCGCAACTGCTGGTCGAGACGGGCGCGCGCGACTCAGGCGGCGAGTTGTCGCACGCCGAGGCCAACCGCTTGCAGACCGAACTCGCCACGGCGAGCATCAACGCCGCCTATTTCATCGCGCGCCGCGAGTTGGCGCGGCGTTACGGAAATCTCGCGGCGGGGCCGCGCCTCTCCGTCCTCGCGCTCGGACGCCTCGCGAGCGGCGGGATGGACTACGGCTCCGATCTCGATCTCGTCATCGTCTACGACGCACAGGTGATTTCGCCCGTGGGCGCGCTCACGCGCGACGAGGCTTACACGCGGCTCGTCGAGTTGATGGTCTCGGCGTTGTCGAGCCTGACGCGCGCGGGCTATCTCTACCGCGTCGACCTGCGCCTGCGTCCCGACGGAAAGAACGGCGCGCTCGTGCGCGGCGCGGCGTCGTTCGTCGAATACCTGCGCACGCGCACGAACGTCTGGGAGTGGTTGGCTTACGTGAAGCTGCGCGCCGTCGGCGGCGACCTCGAACTGGGGCGCGCGGCCGAGGCCGGGGCGCGGCGCGCCATCCACGAGGCGGCGCGCGCCTGCGATGCGGAAGAGTTGAGGCGGGAGACGCGCCGCGTGCGCGAACGTCTCGAACGCGAGCGGGGCGCGGGGCACGGCGGCGCGATTGACATCAAGTTCGGCGCGGGCGGCATGCTCGACGTGTACTTCGCCGCCCGTTACCTCCAACTCCGCGACGACGTGCGCGACTCCGGCGCGGATCGTTCGACGCAGACGACGCTCGCGCGCCTCAGAGACGCCGGTTCGCTGGACGCGGAAACCTACCGCGGCCTCTCGGAAGGTTACGCCACCCTGCGCGCGCTCGATCATCACCTCCGGCTCATCGCCGGGCGTTCGTCGCGCCTGCCCTCCGCGCCCGATCACGCCGTTCTCAGAGACCTCGCGCGGGCGGTCGGGCACGATTCGGCCGCCGCGCTCACGGACACATTGCGCGAGCGCATGCACGGCATCCGCACGGCCTACGATTGCATCACGGCGCGCCGGGATTGATCGCGGCGTGGCCGCCCGCTGACCCTCGACCGCCGCCACCGCCGCGCGCTCACCATGTTTTTCGGATCGGGTGTTCCTGCTGCGGGCGCGACGCGGACGACGCGACCCCCCGCAGGCCGCCGAGCAGCAATAGAAACGCGACGGCTCCAATTCTCAACCCGTCAACGGCAAAGGTCTTTCATGGAGACGCTCCGTTAAATGTCGTTCGGGATCGGTGGAACAAAGGGTTGCAAGTGCGGGTCATGCTTCAAGCCGCGCGCCGCCGGTCTCTTCGTGCCAGCAGCGCACGCACCAGCGATGCCGCGCGGTGCGTTCTTCGATTGGGAAGGAGGCCGCGGCGGGGAGGCGACGCACGACCTCGCGCTCCTCAGCCGCGAGTTCGTCCCACGCGCGCAGTCGCGGCGCGTCGCAGCGCGGGCATCCGGTTCGGGTCGGCTTCATCGCGTCAACATAAACGGGCTTGAGGTCATCAGGCAAGATGCGCGGCTCCCGGAACTCGCGGGAAAGGGCGCGAGACCTCGCGGAAAGAAATAAAGACCGCCGCGCGGCCGAGAGCGCGGCGGTCTTCCGGGAAACGTTCCGGCCGGCCGTCACCAGCATCCGGCGTACCAACTGTCAACTTCAAACCATGTTTCCCCGCCGTCGTAAGACTCGTAATAAACCCAGTAGTAGTGTGTGCAATAGTAAGCGTCGCCGCCGCCTCCGCCGCCTCCGTCCGCCGGGGGGGTCGGCGTCTGAACCGGCGCAAAGACACACTCGCACAGGTCTGTATTCCATACGAAGCCCTGCTGACAGGTCTGGTTTTCACTCACGCAGACGCAGCAACCGCTACCGTCATAATAAGCGTTGCCCGGACAGCCGGTTTGAGATGCGCTGAAATCCGCGGTCGGGCCGGAGACGCAGACGGCGGTGGTGAAGCAGATCGCGCCGCCGGGGTTGTTCGGTATGCAAGTGGAATAAGGATTGATCTTTTTGCAGTCCACATCGCAATCGGGAGTGGGCGTGGTGTTCGGGCTGGGCTTCGGCGTGCCGCCCGGCGAGGGCGTGGGCGTCGCCCCCGGCGGCGGGCAGGGATCGCCGATAATGTCCTCTATGCAGTAAGTACCGAACTCGTCATGACATGAAACGTCTCGAGTGGTGTAGGTTGTGCAAGAGCCGGCCGAATCACTACAGGGTGCTCTGAAAATCTTTTGTATCTCCCCACAGCAATAAACAGTATCGCTTCTGAGACTTTGGCAGGACGAACCGGGACAGCAGATGTCGGAACTACTCGTCGTTACGTTAGCTGTCGGCTCAGAATTTTTTGCCGGAGAAAAATTTACCGGCAGGAAATTTGCCGGTAAGAAGAGTGTTGATGATGTAGACGACAGGAGAGGGAAGTGGGCGGGAGGCTTGTCCAGTGTGGGTGTGCTATTCATCCTCTCCGACTCCCTCTGCATCATCTCTCTGCGCCGCTTATGAATGTCGAAGGGGATGCCGCTGGGGAAGCGGAAACCCGTGCCGTCTCCGAAGTTGAGGTATTGGAAAATGAATTTAATTTTCTTAGGCTCATCTTTGGCGAGTCCCCGCCTTTTGACGAACCGCTCCCACCCCAGTTGAAGCTGTTCGGGGATTCTCCAAGTGTAAGTTTCTCCCGGCTTGATGGGTACGTCGTCGGATTCAACCGGCACAGCGAAGCTGATCAGCGCACCTCTCCCGTACTGAAGAGGAAAGCCAAGATTACGATTGTTTTCAGTTATCACGTCCGGCAAGTCAAGGAACATGCGTAAGTAATAGATGGGCTTATCAGAGGTGTTCGTAATCTCCAGCGCGAAGTCGCGCGCCCACTTCTCGCTTTTCAGATTCCTGACTTTAATCTTGAGCGGCAGGTGTTTGGGAATATTGTCTTCCAACTCCCGCTCCACCTGCGGCAACTGCGCGGCAACTTCCTGCGCCGTCGGCTTCAATTTGAGTTGCTCTTTCTTCCGCAGCACTTTGAGCGTCTTTTTGTCCGCCGCGTTGTAGCCCTGACTGCTCCGGGTCGCCAGAACAAAGGCTCCGAGGGTGACGAGTGCTACGAGAATGGAAAGCGCGATAGTCTTGTAAGGTCGCATTGAGGATGCTCCTGCTTCGTTTGGTGAGAGATATATCAGGACGCTTCACTATGACTAGATCGCTTGCGAGGGCAAGCGGCGCGTCTGCCGGTCGAGGAACAGGAACATCATACGTCCGCCGGTTGGAGCGAGCAAGGATTTAGCATAGCCGTGGAGAGACGGCCGGGAAGCTCATCCGATGGCGTCGTGCTATTCATCCTCTCCGGTTCGCGCCGCATCATCTCTCTGCGCCGCTTGTGAATGTCGAAGGGGATGCCGCTGGGGAAGCGGAAACCCGTGCCGTCTCCGAAGTTGAGGTATTGGAAAATGAATTTGATTTTCTTAGGTTCACTTTTCGACAGGCCGCGCCTTTTGACGAACCGCTCCCACCCCAATTGATGTTGTTCGGGGATTTTCAAGGTGTAGCTTTCTCCCGGCTTGATCGGCACGTCGTCGGATTCAACCGGCACAGCGAAGCTGATCAGCGCACCTCTGCCGTATCGGAGAGAAAAACCCATATTGTTACCGTTTTCAGATTTCACGTCGGGCAAGCTAACCACTATATGCAAATAATAGATCGGCTTATCCGATTTGTTCTCGACTTCAACGGCAAAGTCTCGCACCCATTTTTCGTTGCTGAGGTTTTTTACTTTAATCTTGAGTGGCAAGTGCTTCGGGAGATTGTCCACTAACTCCCGCTCCACCTGCGGCAACTGCGCGGCGATTTCCTGCGCCGTCGGCTTCAGGTCGAGGTGGTCTTTCTTGCGTAGAACTTTGAGCGTCTTTTTGTCCGCCGCGTTGTAGCCTTGCGTGTTGCGGGTCGCCACGAAGGCAACGCCAAGCGCGGCGAGTGTGACGAGGATTGAGAAGGCGATGGTCTTTGAGTGTCGCATTGAGGATGCTCCTTCTTCGTTCGGTGAGAGGATAGTCAGGACGCTTCTCTTCAACTGGAAGAGACTGTCCGCCTGTTGAGGAACACAAACATCTTACGCCCGCCGGTGAGGGCGAGCAAAGAATTACAATAGAGGTTCAGGGGCGGACGCGAGGCTCGCCCGGTGTCGCGGTCGCTGCGCTATTCACCCTCTCCGACTCCCTCTGCATGAGTTCTCTTCGCCTTTTGTGAATGTCGAAGGGTCGCGCGCTGGTGAAGCGGAAACCCGTGCCGTCTCCGAAGTTGAGACTCTGGAAAATGAATTTAATTTTCTTAGGTTCACTTTTCGTGAGTCCCCGCCTTTTGACAAACCGCTCCCACCCCAGTTGAAGCTGTTCGGGGATTCTCCAAGTGTAAGTTTCTCCCGGCTTGATCGGCACGTCGTCAGGTTCAATCGGCACAGCGAAGCTGATCAGCGCACCTCTCCCGTACTGAAGAGGAAAGCCAAGATTGATGCCGTCCTCAGCTTTTACGTCGGGCAAGTCAACGAACATGCGTAAGTAGTAGATCGGCTTGTCAGAGGTGTTCGTAAATTCAATCTCGAAGTCGCGCGCCCACTTCTCGCTTTTCAGATTCCTGACTTTAATCTTGAGCGGCAGGTGTTTGGGAAGATCGTCTTCCAACTCCCGCTCCATCTGCGGCAACTGCGCGGCGACCTCCTGCGCCGTCGGCACAAAGGCTCCGAGGATAACGAGAGTTACGAGAATGGAGCGCGCGATAGTCTTGTAAGGTCGCATTGAGGATGCTCCTGCTTCGTTCGGTGAGAGAGATATATCAGGACACTTCTCTTCGCTCGTGGAGGAACAGGAACATCATACGTCCGTCGGTTGGAGCGAGCAAGGATTTAGCATAGCCGTGGAGAGACGGCCGGGAAGCTCATCCGGCGTCGCCGCGCTAGTCATCGTCCGGGGCGCGCGCGTCGCCGCGCAATTGATTTGAGTGTCGCTGCCGGGACGGGGTAATATCGTCGGCGTCTTTGCACATCATCTCGAAACAACAGAAAGCTGCCTGACACATGATCCAGCACGGTCGCGTCCGCCCGCTCCTTCTGCTCGCCGCTCTTTTCGTCCTCTCTCTCTCGACCGACGCGCCCGCGCAACGCGATGATTCGCGCTTCGACTTCTATGCGCGCGGCCCCTACCGCGAGCAAGTGCCGCGCCCGCAAACCACGACGCGCTTCGACGTGGGCGACTTCCACACGAACTACGCGACGATGGAGCGCGTCATCGAGCGCATCGCACAGGCCGCGCCCGACCGCGTGCGCGTGACCGACATCGGCGAGACGAACGAGCACCGCTCGATGCACCTCGTCGTTATCTCCGCGCCGGAAAATTTGCAGCGGCTCGACCAGATCAAAGCGAACATCGCGCGCCTCGCCGACCCGCGCACGACGAACGCGCAGGAGGCCGCGCGCATCGCCCGCGAGATGCCCATCATCTCGTTCATGAGCTACACGATTCACGGCAACGAGTCGGCGTCGTTCGAGGCGATGATGCAGGTCGTCTACCAACTCGCCGCGTCGAACGAACCGGCCACGCTCGACATCCTGAAAAACTCCGTCGTCGTCGTCAACGTCTGCTCGAACCCCGACGGCCACGAGCGTTTCGTCACCTGGTACAACTCGTTCGGCACGGGCAACCCCGACCCGCTGGCGAGCGAGCACCGCGAGCCGTGGTCGGTCTGGGGACGCGGCAATCATTACCGCTTCGATCTCAACCGCGACAACCTCGCCGCCACCCAGATCGAGACGCGCAACCTCCAGCGCGCTTACCTCGACTGGAATCCGCAAATCTTCGTGGATCATCACGGCCAGCCTTCGCAGTATTTCTTCCCGCCCGCCGCGCTGCCCGTCAATCCGAATTTGCCGCCCGCGCAGACCACGCGCTGGCTCACGGAATTCGACCGCGCCAACGCCGCGCAGTTCGACGCGCGCAACTGGGATTATTACGTGCGCGACGTGTTCGATCTCTTCGGCCCCTTCTTCTGGGACTCGTGGCCTGCCCTGAACGGCGCGACCGGCATGACTTACGAAACCGACGGCGGCGGCACGAAGGGTTACGCGTGGCGGCGCGACGACGACACCATCGTCACGCTGCGCTCGGCCATCGCCAAACACTTCATCGCGTCGCTCACGACGCTCGAAGTGGCGGCGCGCAACCGCGAGGCGCGTCTGAAAGATTTCTACGAGTTCAAACAAAGCGCGATTGAAGAGGGGCGGCGCGAGCCGTTGCGGCGCATCGTCATCGTGCCCGGCCGCGACCCGGCGCGCGCGGCCGATCTGGCCGACGTGCTTCTGCGTGCGGGGATCGAAGTGAGCATGGCGAGCGAGCCGTTTCGCTCGGCGAGCGCGCGCGCCTACACGGGCGGCGCGGCGGCGGCGGGCGGCGCGCGCACGTTTCCCGCCGGTTCATACGTCGTCGAACTGGCGCAGCCGCAGAAGCGCCTCGCCAAAGCCCTGCTCGAACCCGACACGGAACTCGACCCCGCCTTCGTGCGCGATCAGCTCGCGCGTTTCGCGCGCAACGGGCGGCGCGGGGGCAACGCCGCGAAAGAGGAGTACGGTTTTTACGACGTGACGGCGTGGGCGCTGCCGTTCGTCTTCGGCGTCGAAGCCTACTGGACGGGCGACGCGCCCGCCGTCGCCTCCGTTCAGCTTCGCGCCGCGCCGCCCGCGCCGGAGACGACGGCCGACGCTTTGCGCGCCTCCGGCGAGAGATTGCTCTCGCGCCGCCTCGGCGTTTCGGCGCGCGCCTCCGTCGCCTACATCATCCCTTACGAGACGAACGGCGCGGCCTCGCTCGCCTACCGGCTGCTGCGCGAGAACTACAAACTCGCCGTCGCCACGCGCACCTTGAACGCGGGCGGGCGCGATTGGCCGCGCGGCACCATCGTCGTGCGCGTTTCGCGCAACCCAGACACCTTGCACGAGGCTTTGGCGCGGCTCGCGCGCGAGGCGGGCGTCGAAGTCACGGCCGTCAATTCCGGCTTCGCGGAGTCGGGCGATACGAGCATCGGCTCGGAGAACGTCTTGTCGTTGAAGCGGCCGCGCATCATCGTCGTCGCCGACGAACCCGTGAGCCAGACGGGCTACGGCGCGATATGGTGGACGTTCGAGCGTTACGGCGTTGACTTCACGCCCATGACGATTGCGAATCTACGGCGCGCGAACCTCGACCAGTACAACGTCATCATCATGCCCGACGGCTCGGCGGGCGGCTACCTGAGCGCGCTCAGCCCGGCCGGCGTCTCGACGCTGCGCGCGTGGGTGCAGCGCGGCGGCACGCTCGTCTGCATCAAAGGCGCGGCGGTCTTCGCGGCCTTGAAAGAGGTGAACTTAACTTCCTCGCGCCTCGTCGGCAGCGACGACGACGAGCAGCGCGACCAAAAGACGCCCGACGACGCCGAAGCCGGAGCGGCGACGACGCCCACCCCCGCCCCTTCGCCCGCGACGCCGGAAGCGACGACGGCGCGCGAGCAACAGGCCACCGCGCGCAACCGCCGGCAGGCCGCGCAGACCGCCACCGAACAGCAGCGCGACGCCCAAGACCGCAGCGAGAAACTCGACGGCGCGCCGCCCGACTTGCCCCCCATCGCCTCGCCCTCGGCCAAACCGGGGCGCGTGCCCGAGGCCGTCCCCGGCGCGATCTTCCGCGCCACCCTGGATCGCTCGACGCCCCTCACCTACGGCTACGAAGACCCGCAGCTTCCCGTGCTCGTCGATTCGGCCTACTTCTTCCGCCCGTCGAAAGAAGGCACGAACGCCGTCGTCTTCACGGGCGACGGCAACCAACCGCTGCGCCTCGCCGGTTTCATCTGGCCGAACAACACGGAACGCCTCCTGCGCGGCACGGCGCACGTCATCGAGGAACCTACGGGTCGCGGCCACGTCGTCCTCTACGCCGAAGACCCGAACTATCGCGGCTTCTGGCGCGCCACCACGCGTCTGTTCTTCAATTCGTTTCTCTTCCAACCAACTTTTTAGGGAGTGACAAGTGACAGGCGACAGGTGACAAGTTAGAATCTATGCGGGCTTGTCGTTTGGCTTGTCCCGTCACCTGTCGCCTGTCACTTGTCACCGGGGGAATTGTGTTTCAGATCAAAGCGGCTTTCGAAGATAAACTTGAGATTAAGACCACGATTGAGCGCGCCCGCGCCTTCTTCGGCGACTGGCAAAACTTCGTGGAGTTGATGCCGGGTGTGGAGAGCATCCGCGAGGAGGCGGGCGGCGTGATGCGCTGGCTCATACGCGCGGACGTGCCGGTCATCGGCGCGGTGCGGCAGGCATTCGCCGTCGAACAGACGCTCGATCACCCGCAGAGCATCGAGTGGTCGCCCGCCGCGCAGGAGCGGAGCAACTTTCTGCGCTACGCCGCGCAGTTCGAGGAACAGGGCACGCGCGTGCTCATCCGCATCGTGCAGCGCGTGGAGTTGCGTCGCCGGAAGGCCACCGAGTTCCACATGCTCGCCGGACTCGTCGGCGAGAACCGCCTGAGCGCGGAGGTGCAAAAGAACGTCAGCGAGATGGTGCGCACCTTCCTCCAGCGCGCGCGCACGCAACTGGAGAAATAAGTTGTCAGTCGTCAGTGGTCAGTGGTCAGTGGTCAGTTGTTTCAATTTGCCACGGTCATCGCTAGAGGTTGAATTGAACGACCGGCCACGAACAAAGAACGACGGACGACTGACCACGGACAACTGACGACTAACAACTGACCACGGACAACTGACGACTGACAACTGACGACTGACCACTGACGATCCCCTCCCATTTTATCTTCTTGCAAGGAAACGAATTATCAAGTAATCTGGAACACGGTTGACCTCCCCTCCGGGGACTTGCCCACACTTCCGGTCAACCTCCTCAGCCAGCTCACAGTTCTCCGGTTAAGCAGTGCTCGAAGCCCTTTTTGCGTGCGCGGGTGGCTTGATGGGGAGATGGTTTCACCGTAAAGTCGGGGCGAGTCCCGTCTACGCTCGCCGCAACGCGACCGCACGCGCGTCGCTTGCAGCCCGGCCGAGTTTCCCGACAGAGGAGAGCTTCTTCCCGCCGCCCGCCCGAACTTCGCGCAGGACACACAGGCGGGATACGCCTCACCCGAACGACCATGAACTCATTCCCCCCCGCCATCGACCTCGCCGTCTTCCAGAGACTGTGCGAAGCCCACGCGAATCAATCATTCGACCCGACCAGCTACGCCGAAGCGCAACGGACGCTCCTCACGCTGATGGGCAATTTGCCCGGCATGGCCTACTGCTGCCGCAACAACGAGCGTGGGACGATGCTTTTCGTCAGCGAAGGCTGCCGGGAACTGACCGGCTACGCGCCCGCCGACCTGACCGACGAAGGGAAAGTGGCTTATGCCGAGTTGATTCACCCGGACGACCGGCGGAAGGTGTGGAACGAGATGCAGGCCGCGCTCGCGGCGCAGACGCGTTTTCGCCTCGTCTACCGGCTGGTCACCGCCGCGCAAAACGAGCGTTGGATGTGGGAGCAGGGACACGGCATCTTCTCGGCCGAAGGCGAGCTGGTCGCCGTCGAGGGCTTCGTGACGGACATCACCGACCGCGTGCAGGCCGAAGACGCGCTGCGCGCGGCGGAGTTGAAATATCGCTCGATCTTCGAGCAGGCCGTCCACGGCATCTACCGTTCGACGCCCGACGGGAAGTTTCTCGCCGCCAATCCCGCCATGGCCGCCATGCTCGGCTACTCTTCGCCCGCCGAGTTGATCGGTAACTGCACCGACATCGCCCGCGACTTTTACGCCGACGCCGAGACGCGCGCCGCGCTCCAACATCTGCTCGCCACCCAGGGCAAGGTGCAGGGCTTCGAGGCGCAGGTGTTTTGCAAAGACCACAGCATCATCTGGATGCGCGAGAACATCCACGCCGTCCACGATGCGGCGGGCGCGCTCCTGTATTACGAGGGCAGCGTCGAGGACATCACGGCGGGCAAGCGCGCCGAAGAAAAGCTCGCGCGCTCCGAGGAGCAATACCGCGTCCTGTTCGAGAGCAACCCGAACCCGATGTGGGTCTACGACGCGGAAACTTACGCTTACCTCGCCGTCAACGAAGCGGCCGTCAGGCATTACGGCTACACGCGCGAGGAATTCCTGCGAATGACCATCTTCGATGTGCGCTCCCCGGAAAACATTCCGGCGACGCTTGAAAACATCGCGTCGCTTCCCGCGCCGCATCGCTACGCGGGCGAATGGGAGCACCGCAAGAAGGACGGCACGCGGATTAACGTCGAGATCAGTTCGCAATTGATCGACTTCGGCGGGCACGCCGCGCGGCTCGTCTTGATCAACGACGTGACCGAGCGCAAGCACGCCGAGGCGGCTCTGCGCGAATCCGAGGAACGCTACCGCGAGTTGTTTGAAAACGCCAACGACGTGATCTACACGACCGATCTGTCCGGCCGCTACATCACCGTCAACCGCGTGGTCGAGAAGATTTCGGGCTACGCCTGCGACGAGATTCGCCGGATGACCTTCGCCGAGTTGATCGCGCCGGAATATCTGGAACTGTCGCGCCAGATGATGGCGCGCAAACTCGCCGGCGAGGAGGCCACCACTTTTTACGAAACCGAGATCGTGGCGAAAAGCGGCGAGCGCAGGCTCCTCGAAGTGAGTTCGCAGTTGATCTACGACGAGGGCGTGCCCGTCGGCGTGCAGGGCATCGCGCGCGACATCACCACGCGCAAACGCGCCGAGCACGCCCTGCGCGAATCCGAGGAGCGTTACCGCGAACTCTTCGAGAACGCCAACGACCTCGTCTACACGCACGACCTGACGGGCAATTTCACCTCCCTCAACAAGACGGGCGAGCGCATCACGGGCTACACGCGCGAGGAGGCGGCCGCGCTCAACATCGCGCAACTCCTCGTGCCCGAACATCTCGCCCTCGCGCGCCGGATGATGGAGCGCAAGGCGTCGGTTGACGAGGCGGCCGTCTACGAGGTGGACATCATCGCGAAAGACGGGCGGCGCGTGCCGCTCGAAGTGAGCACGCGTCTCGTCTATCGCAACGGCCAGCCCGTCGGCGTGCAGGGCATCGCGCGCGACATCGCCGAGCGCAAGCACACGGAGGCGAAACTGCTCCACAACGCCTACCACGACGCGCTCACGGGGCTGCCCAACCGCAATCTCTTCACGGATCATTTGCAGATGGCCGTCGAGCGCGCCCGGCGGCACGCCGAGTTCGTCTTCGCCGTGCTGTTTTTAGACCTCGACCGCTTCAAGAACGTCAACGACTCGCTCGGCCACACGGTCGGCGACCAGTTGCTCGTCGCGCTCTCGCGCCGCCTGCAACACTGCCTGCGCCCTTCGGACGTGGTGGCGCGTCTCGGCGGCGACGAGTTCGCCATCCTCTTGAACGACATCGGCGCGCGGCCGGACGAAGCCGTCGCCCTCGCCGAACGCGTGCGGCAGGAGTTGGTGCAGCCGTTCAATCTGGGCGGCCACGAAGTGTTCACCACCGTGAGCATCGGCATCGCCCTCAGCACCACCGGGTACGAGACGCCCGAAGCGGTCTTGCGCGACGCGGACACGGTGATGTATCGCGCCAAGGCGCAAGGCAAGGCGCGCCACGAGGTGTTCGACCAAAACATGCACGCCCGCGTCGTCGCCCTGCTGCGACTGGAAAACGATCTGCGCCGCGCGGTCGAGCGCGACGAGTTTCGTTTGCAGTACCAGCCGATAGTGTCGCTGGAGACGGGGCGCGTCTCCGGCTTCGAGGCGCTCGCGCGCTGGCAACACCCGGAACTCGGTTTGATCCAGCCGACCGATTTCATCCCCGTCGCCGAAGAGACGGGCGTGATCGTCGAACTCGGCCAGTGGGTGATGGAAGAAGCGTGCCGCCAGATGCGCGCCTGGCAACTCATCTCGCCGCAGCACGGCCGCCTCAAACTCAGCGTCAATTTATCCAGCCGCCATTTCGTGCAACCCGATCTCTACGAGCGCATCGTGGAGGTGCTCAACGACACCGGCCTCGCGCCCGCCGCCCTCCAACTCGAAATCACCGAGAGCGTCTTGATGGAGAACGCGCACACCATCGTCCCGCTCCTCAGCCGCCTGCGCGAACTCGGCGTCGAGTTGGCGATTGACGATTTCGGCACCGGCTATTCGTCGCTCAGTTATCTCTCGCGCCTCAAGCCGATCCACACGCTGAAGATCGACCGCTCGTTCATCAGCATGGGCGGCGACGACCACGAAAATTCGGAGATCGTGCGCACCATCATCATGCTCGCCAAGAACATGGGCAAAGAAGTGGTGGCCGAAGGCATCGAGACCGCCGAACAACTCGCGCGCCTCCGCCGCCTCAATTGCGACTACGGGCAAGGCTACCTCTTCTCCCGCCCGCAAGACCCCTCCGAGATCGAACGCCGCCTGCGCCGGCAGGGTCTGCACGCCCTCAACGCCGCCCCGCTCACGGACGAACTGAGCGTCGCCTGATCCGTTTGGCGTCAGTTATGATCTCGGATTTGTGATCGCACAATAGTTTTCCCCGCGCCCGCTCCGTGTCGACCGTGTCTGCGAAGGCCGAAGGCCGTCGCCCCATGCAAACGACGCCCGCTTGAGCTACAATCACGACATCACAATTTTTCATGCCGGAGAAGATTCGCGCGATGGCAAACATCAAAATGTATACGACCACCTGGTGCTCGGACTGTCGCCGCGCCAAACATTTCTTAGGCGAGAACGGCATCGCTTACGAAGAGATCAACATCGAAGAACAGGACGGCGCGGCCGAACTCGTGATGCGGCTCAACGACGGCAAGCGCAAGGTTCCGACCTTCGAGATTGACGGGCGCGCCTTCAATCTCTCGCCCTACGACGAGCGCAAACTGCGCGCGGAACTCGGTCTGGACTCGGCACGGTAACCGGCGATGACGACAAATACGACGCGAACGGGAACAGCCAAGAGCATGACGCGGCGGGCGGCGCGCGCCGGGGGCTGGAAGCTCGCGCGGCGACTCATCAAACCGATCCCCATCGTCGGCACGGCCGTCGCCCTCGGCTGCGCGGGCTACGAGATCAGGAAAAAGGGCTGGCGCAACGGTCTCATCCACGTCGGCCTCGACGTGACTCCCGTCGTCGGCACGGTTAAAGACGTGATCGAACTCTTCACGGGCGATCTCATTCCCGATAAGAATGCCAAGAAGGGCTGAGTCCGGCGCGGCTCCGGCCGGGCGTTCGGCGGCGCGTTCGCCACGGCGTTAAAAACGAAGAGGGTCTGCTTCGATACGGAAGCAGACCCTCTTTGTTTTGGCGGCGCGCCGTCCGGCCGTCGGCGCGCTTACGCTTCGCCCTTCGCCATGACGGGCGGGCGGGCGTCGAAAGGTTGCGCCTGCTCGTAGGCATGTGCGAGGCGCAGGAGCGTCGGTTCGCTCCAATGCGTGCCGAGCAGTTGCATGCCGATGGGCAAATTCGTGCGGGAGAGGCCGCAAGGGACGGAGAGGCCGGGGATGCCCGCGAGATTGGCCGTCACGGTGTAGATGTCGTTGAGATACATGGCGAGCGGGTCGTCGGTCTTTTCGCCGAGGAGGAAGGCGGTGGTCGGCGAGGTCGGCGTGATGATCGCGTCGCACTGCTCGAAGGCGCGGGCGAAGTCTTGTTTGAGGAGCGCGCGCACCTTTTGCGCTTTGAGATAGTAGGCATCGTAGTAGCCGGAGGAGAGCACGTAGGTGCCGAGCATGATGCGGCGTTTGACCTCCGCGCCGAAACCCTTCTCGCGCGTGCGTTGATACATCTCGCGCAGGGTGCGCGAATCTCCGGCGCGGAAGCCGTAGCGCACGCCGTCGTAGCGCGCGAGGTTGGAAGAGGCTTCGGCGGTGGCGATGATGTAGTAGACGGCGATGGCGTATTTCGCGTGCGGCAGTTCCACGTCAACCACCTGCGCGCCGAGCGCGCGGTAAGTTTCAATCGCCGCCTCGACGCTCGCGCGCACATCCGCGTCCAGACCTTCGCCGAACAAGGCGCGGGGCACGCCGATGCGCGCGCCGCCGAGGTCGCCCGTCAATTGCGAGACGTAATCGGGCACGGGAACGTCGGCGGTCGTCGCGTCGCGCGGGTCGCGCCCGGCGATGACGGAGAGGGTCAAGGCGGCGTCCCTCGTGTCGGTCGCGAAGATACCGATTTGATCGAGCGACGAGCCGAAGGCGACCAGCCCGTAACGCGAGACGCGCCCGTAAGTCGGCTTCACCCCGACGATGCCGCAGAGCGACGCGGGTTGACGCACCGAGCCGCCCGTGTCCGACCCCAAAGCGACGGGCACGATGCGCGACGCGACCGCCGCCGCCGAACCGCCCGACGAACCGCCGGGAACACGATTCGTATCCCACGGGTTACGCACCGCGCCGTAGGCGGAATTCTCGTTCGACGATCCCATCGCAAACTCGTCGCAGTTGGTCTTGCCGACGATGATCGCGCCCGCGCCGTGCAGGCGTTCGACGACCGTGGCATCGTAGGGCGGGTGATAGCCGCCGAGGATGGCCGAGCCGCACGAGGCTTGCAGCCCGCGCACGCAGATGTTGTCCTTAACGGCGACGGGCACGGAGGTGAGCGCGCCCACCGGCGACTCGTCGCGCCGCGCGTCCAACTCGCCCGCGTGCGCGAGCGCGCCCGCGCGGTCAATTTGCAGAAACGCGCCGAGCGTTTCGTTCAACTCTTCCGCCGCGCCGAGCGCACGCTCCACCACGGCGCGCGCGTCCAATTCGCCTCCCGCGAGGCGCGTTTTGATCATTTCGATGTTCATTATTAGTCCGTTGTCAGTTGTCCGTGGTCAGTTGTTCAAACGCCGTATTTAGTCCATCGCTTGAGCAAAACAAACGACGGACAACTGACCATGGACAACTGACGAATTTTATAAAACTTTCGGCACGCGGAAGTGCCCGGCGGCCGGGTCGGGAGCCTGGTCGAGCGCGAGCGTCTGGCCGAGCGAGGGCAGGGGCGCGTCTTCGCGCGCGGCATCGGTGCGCGCGCCTTCGTCGGTGAGTCCGCCGAGAGCGGGCGCGGCCGCGCTCGTGTCCAACTCGTTCAACTGCTCGACGTAAGCGACGATGGAAGCGATCTGGGGCGTCAACTCACGGCGTTCCTCGCCGGTCAGCTCAAGCTGCGCGAGCGCGGCGATCTTTTCGATGTCCGATTCGGTGATGGGCATAGAAGTTGTCAGTGGTCAGTAGTCAGTTGTCCGTGGTCAGTAGTCCGTTGTTCGTCGTCCGTCGTCCGTTGTTCGTCGTCCGTGGTCTTTCAGTTGCGCCGGAAGTCTACTTGTTGAGTTGCCGTCAACATCGTCAGCGACAAACAACTGACCACGGACAACTGACCACTGACCACTGACCACGGACGTTTTTTATTTCCTCTGTTGCTGCGCGTCGATGTAGCTTCCGGCGGCGAGCAGGAAGCGGCGACGCAAATCTTCATCTTGAATCGCGCCGGCGGCGTCGGCGAGTTGGCGCGAGTTGCTGAGCGCGCGGCGTTCGTGGGCGGCGCGGTCGAAGTCGGCCTGTCCGAGCCGGGCGCGCTCCTGGCGCACGGTGGCCGCGTCCACGCGAAATTCGATGTAGGTGACGACGGCTTGGCCGAGCAGCGAGTTGAGGCGAAAGATCAATTGGCCGCTGATCTGTTCGAGTTGTTTCTGCCACGCCGTATCCGGCACGGCGACGACGAGCAGCTTGCGATGCAGCCGGAACGGCACGGCCTGACCGCGCAGGGCTTCGCCCGCCACGCGACGCCAGGCCACCATCGCCGCCGCCTCGGCCACCTCTTCCGCGTCGCCCGCCGCGCGCAGCAGGTTGGGCAGTGCTCGGATTAAGTCGTCCATCTTTCCAATTGCGGAATGCGGTATTTCAGAGGGCGGATTAGTAAAGACCCGGCTGGCAATCCCGGCTCGATGTATTTACAATCCGCATTTCGCCATCCGAAATCCGTATTCAAAAGGGGAGTGTAATGGAAGAACGGGGAGAGCCACAAGTAGGAGTTTCGCCGGGCGCGGCGGAAGAGTTTGAGTTGGAACATTTGGTGCTGGCATCGAGCAGCCCGCGCCGGGCTGAGATTTTGCGTGCGGTCGGCTGGCCGTTCGAGGTGTCGGCGGCGAACGTGGACGAAACGGCGCGAGACGGCGAGGAAGTGATCGAATACGTGGAGCGGCTGGCGTGCGAGAAGGCGGAGGCGGTGGCGGAAGGGCGCGCCTCCGGCCTCGTGCTCGGCGCGGACACGGTCGTCGCGGTCGGCGGCCGGATGCTCGGCAAGCCGGTTGATACGGAAGATGCACGACGGATGCTCAGGCTCCTCAGCGGCCGTTGGCACGAAGTGCTGACCGGGGTCGCGCTCGTGCGCGCGGAGACGGGCGACGTGCTCGTGGCGCACGAACTGACGCGCGTGCGTTTCGCCCCGCTGACCGATGAAGAGATCGACTGGTACGCGGCGACGGGCGAACCGGCGGATAAGGCGGGCGCATACGCCGTGCAAGGCCGCGCCGCGCTCTTTATAGAGGAGATCGAGGGCGATTACTGGAACGTCGTCGGGTTGCCCGTGCGTCTGGTTTACAAGTTGGCGAGAGAGAGCGGCTGACTCGGAGACGGCGGGGCGTGTAAATCGAAGAGGCTGCTTCGCGGGTGAAGCAGCCTCTTCGATTTGCGTGGCGCGTCGCGCGCCGGAATGAGTTTGGCGGGCGGCTTAAAGCAATTTGTTGATGCGCGCCGAGAGGCGTTGGACGAGGTTGCCATCGGGGTCGAGGCCGCCGATGGGCAGGCCGGAAATCTGGCCTTCCTTGTCGAAGATGACGAGCGCGGGCAGTTGGTTGCGCTCAACGCCGAGGCGTTTGAAGAATGCGCCGTCCGGGTCGCGTAGGACGCCGAGCTTGAGTCCGTTCTTGCGCGCGAACGAGCGCAGTTGGTCGTCCGTGGCGAAATTCTTCGACTTCTGCGACTCGGAATCGGTGCTCACCCAGTAGACTCTCAGATCGCGGTCGCGATATTCGTCGGCGAGCCGCTGGACGCCTTCGATTTGCGTGCGCGAGAGCGGCAGCCACGATGCACCGAAAGCGAGGATCACAACGTCGCCGCGCAACTGCTCGGAGGTGATGCTGCCGCCGTCAACCGAGCGCAGCGAAAAGTCCGGCAGGGCGTCTTGCGGGAGCGCGGGCGCGGCGGGCGCGACCGCGAAGGCCTGCGCGAAGACGAGCACGAGCGAGAGCAACAAACCGGCGATGAAACGGGGGGACTTGGTAAACATTCTTTTCTCCTTCTAGATGGCGTCTCACGATTTCGGAGCGGCGTTTTCGGCGGGCTGGATCAGCGTCGCCCGCGGAGCCGGCCGTGTGTATACGTGAAACGCTCCCGTACCGAAATAGTTAGATGTACGGTCAGAAAGAACAGTTGGATTGAAGGCGAACAACCAGGCCGTGCAAGTTTACCGTCAAGTCTGTGAGACAGGCGGCGGGACTCCGAAAATCTCTTCGTGCAGCGCGCGGTAATCTTCCCACGTATCCATGTCGCGCGCAACATATCGGGAAGCGACCGGCAGGCGCAAAACCTCGTCCGCGTGTGCGTCGAAGAGGGAGCGCAAACCGCCCGCCTCGTCTAAGTTCAGCAGCCGCGCGCGGAGGCTCGCGCCGACCAACACGGGGTGCCCGCCGCGCCCCCGCCACTCCGGCACGACGAGCCGCGTGCCCGTGCGGCGGTGCGCCGCGATGATCTCCTCGATCTCCACGGCCGTTACCGCCGGGTGATCCGCCAGCGCGATCAACGCCGCGCCCGCCTCCGCCGCGTCGCCCGACGACAATGCCTCCACGCCCCGCGCAATCGAGACTCCCATCTCGCTCCCGCTCTCATCATTGACGGCGAAGCGGACGGGCAGGTGCGACAGCCGCCGCCGCACCTCTTCCGCCCGATGGCCGACGACGACGACGACCTCGTTGACGCCCGCCGCGAGCAGACTGTTGACACAGGTTTCGATGACGGTCTGCGCGCCGAAAGGCAGCAGGGGCTTAAACGCGCCCATGCGCCGCGAGCGTCCGGCGGCGAGCAGGACGGCGGCAACGGCAGGGAAGGGATGAGGGATGAGGGATGAGGGATGAACCGGAGAATCCGCTGAATTTCTTGAAGGTTTTATTTCATCCCTCATCCCTCATCCCTCATCCCTATTTGCTCTTGGGCGGGGTCTGCCAGAGCACGTTGACGAATTTCCATTTGCCGTCGTACTTGGCGAGGTGAATGTAGTCTATGCCCCAGACGGCGGTGAGTTTCGCGCTGGCCGTCTGGTCTGACACGTCGAACACGACGACTTCCTTCGGCGCATCCTTCGGCACCCGCCCATTCTTATTGTAAGTCTTGGCGAGTTCCACCAATTGCGTGAAGGTCATCGCGTCGGAGCTATAGGCCGTCTCGCCGCGCTTCACGAAGAAGCCGCGCTTCGCCAGTTCCGGGTGGACGCTGCGTTCGATCCGCGAAGCATCCACCGTATAGATGCCTTCCACGTAATCCAGCACGGCCTGTTTGACCGCCTCCCGCTCCGCCGCCGCGCCCTGTTGTTGCGCCGCGACGCCCGCCGGCAGCAACACGAGCGCGACGAGCGCTAAAATCAACTTGTTCATTGGTGTCTCCGAAAATTCGAGATTGGCAAACTGCTGCCACCTTGAACGCGCACGGGGCGGCGTCGGTTTCCGAAAACTGACCGGCTAGTCGTCCTGCAATGCTTCGAGCGCGCGCCTGACGTAGGTGCGCGTCATCTGCTTGCGCCAATTCATGATGAAATCCGTATTGTCGAGCGGGCGCGCTTTGACGTAGCAGGCTTCGGCCGCCGCTTCGATGCGCTCCGCGTCGAGCCGCGCGCCGAGGAGCGCGGCTTCCGCCTCGCGCACCTCCACGGGCGCGGGCGCGATGCCGCCCAAAATCAGCTTCGCCTCGCGCACCGTGCCGTCTTCCGCCACATCGAGCCGCACGGCCACGCCGAGCACGGGGAAGTCGAACGCGCCGCGCCGCCTGAGCTTTCGATAGACCGCGCGCCAACCGTTCACCGGCGGCAACCGAATGTCGGCCAGCAACTCGTCCGGCCGCTTGTGCAAATAGTCTATGCCGTCGTCGTTGTACAACCCCGCGGCCGTCACCTCGCGCTCGCCGAGGGTCGAGACGAGCCGCACGCGCGCGCCGACGGCGACCATCAGCGGCACGAGGTCGGCCGACTGCACCGCCCAACACTTCGACGAGCCGGGGGCGACCCAGCACACGTCGCCGTCCTTCTTCATGCAGAAGTTGACGCCCTTGCGCCACTCGTAATTCTGGTTGTAATAGTTGCAGCGCGTGTCGAGCAAAAGATTGCCGCCCACCGTCCCCATGTTGCGCAAAACGGGCGTCGAGATCGTCTGCGCCGCCGCCGCCACCGATGGGTAATCGCGTCTGATCACCGGGTGCTCGCACAAATCCGTCAGCGACACGCCCGCGCCGATCCTCACGCCGCTTTGCCCGTCGCCCGTGATCGTATTCAACTCCGCGATCCGCCCCACCGAGATGACCGTCTTCGGCGTCTGCTGCCGCCGCTTCATATTCGGATACAAGTCCGTCCCGCCCGCGACGAACTGCCCCTGCGCCCCCGCGTCGGCCATCATCTTCACCGCGTCGCTCACGGCCAGCGGCACGCGATACTCAAACTTCGGAAGTCTCATCATAACGGTTCAAATTTCCCTTGTGCTTACGAATGAATCGCCACGCGCGACCGTCTCGCGCCCGTCGCCGCT
>DASQNL010000519.1:0-2923 GCA_035644995.1 Pyrinomonadaceae bacterium
GTCAACGACGAGGCCGTTGACTATGACGAGATCGTATTCGGGCGCGTTGTTGACGCCCGCCGCGCCCGTGCCCGGCAAGAGCGGAGTCGAGGCGAGCAGCAGGACGAGCGCAAGCGACAAACTCGCGGCGGCGGTCAGAGATTTCATTAATCCTCCACAGAAAATCGGGTCGGGTGAGCGTCGGCGTCGCATGGTAATGCTTTCGCGCCGGGGATGTAAACTGTGACCAAAACGGCCGCGCAATATCGGCGGGCGCGTTCCCGGCGGGGCGTGGACTATAATCCGCGATGACGAGCGAGAGAGAAAGGATCAACCAAAACTACCATGCCGGATGCTACGGGGCGGAATAGACGTGCGACTCTGGAAGACGTGGCGCGAGCGACGGGCGGCGTCCTGTCGGGCGCGGGCGATGCGGCGGGCGCGGGCGTCGTGTCGGACGTAACGCACGATTCGCGCGAGGCGCGGGAGGGGAGTCTCTTCGTGGCGATTCGCGGCGCGAAGTTCGACGCGCACGAGTTTGTCGCTCAGGTCATGGCCGGGGGCGCGTTGGGCGTGATCTCGGAGCGCGCGCGCCCGTCGGATTTCGAAGGCGCGTGGATCGAGGTGGCGGACGCGCGCGTCGCGCTGGCGCGGGCGGCGGCGGAAGTGCAAGGGCATCCGTCGCGCGAACTCAAGCTCGTCGGCATCACCGGCACGAACGGCAAGACGACGACGGCGCACCTGCTGGCGGCCGTGTGCGAGGCGGCGGGCGAGCGCGTGGCGGTGCTCGGCACGGTGGGCTATCGCATCGGCGACGAGCAGTTCAAGGCCGAGCACACGACGCCGGAAGCGAGCGCGGTGCAACGCTTCCTGCGGCGCGCGGTCGGGGCGGGTTGCACGGTGGCCGTGATGGAGAGTTCTTCGCAGGCTCTAGACCTCCGGCGTTGCGACGCGCTCGACTACGAGGTCGCGGTCTTCACCAATCTCACGCAGGATCATCTGGACTATCACGGCACGATGGAAGATTACTTCGAGGCCAAACGCAGACTCTTCGACGGGCGTCTCGGCGCGCGCCCGCGCGTCTCCATCCTCAACGCGGACGACCCTTACGGCGTGCGGCTCGCGGCGGAACTCCGGCGGGCAGGGGCGCGCGTCATCACGTTTGCGCTCGACGCGGAGGCGGAGGTGCGGGCGCGCGAGGTTGAGTACACCCTGGAAGGCATGCGCTTCAAGCTCGGCGCGCCGGGCGTGGAGTTGCCCGTCCGCTCGCCGCTCGTCGGGCGACCGCACATCTCCAACATGCTCGCGGCGGCGGCGTGCGGCCTCGCGCTCGGCTACGATCTCGCGGTGACGGCGCGCGCGTTTGCCACTTGCGCGGGCGCGCCCGGCCGCTTCGAGCGCGTCGGGCACAAGGCCGGAGACTTCGCCGTCGTCGTCGATTACGCGCACACGGACGACGCGCTGAGAAACGTGCTCTCGACGGCGCGCGACGTGGTGGCGAACGGCGGGCGCGTGATCACGGTCTTCGGCTGCGGCGGCGACCGCGACCGCACGAAGCGCGCGCCGATGGGCGAGGCCGCCGCCGCCCTCAGCGACATCGTCATCCTCACCTCCGACAACCCGCGCACCGAAGACCCGGAAGCGATTCTGGCCGATACGGAGGTCGGACTCCGGCGCGTGGCGGGTAAACCGTATGTGAAACTCGCGGATCGGCGCGAGGCGATCTTTCGCGCGGTCGCGGAAGCGCGCGCGGGCGATGTGGTGGTTATCGCGGGCAAAGGGCACGAGGACTATCAGATCACGGGAACGCAGACCATCCGCTTCGACGACCGGCAAGTGGCGCGCGAAGCTCTGGCGGCGCGTCTTGTTTAAAGGTCGTGCGATGAGACGAGGCTGGCCGTGGCTTGCGATGGCGACCGTGGCGGTCGTCGCCGCGCTGCAACTCCGGCGGCAAGGGCGCCTGTGGTGGTGCGAGTGCGGTCGCGTGCTGGTGTGGGCGGGCGATGCGTGGGGCGCGGATAATTCTCAACACCTGTTCGACCCTTACAGCTTCACGCACGTCCTGCACGGGTTCGTCTTTTGCGGTTTGTTGGCGTGGGTGTTGCCGCGCGTCGGGTGGGAGTGGCGGCTCGCGCTCGCGCTCTCAATCGAGGCGTTATGGGAAGTGGTCGAGAACTCGGCCTTCGTCATCAACCGCTACCGCGAAGCCACCCTCGCGCTCGGCTACCGGGGCGACACCGTCATCAATTCCGCGGGCGACATCCTCGCGTGCGCGCTCGGATTCGTGTTAGCCCGCCGCCTCGGCCTGCGCCTCACGCTCCTTGCCTTCGCGCTCACCGAAATCGCGCTTCTCATCCTGATCAGGGACAGCCTGTTGCTCAACGTCCTGATGCTGCTCTACCCGTTGGACGCGATCAAGGCGTGGCAGATGAATCACTGAGCGTTGACCGGCGGGCACATGGTAATGAGCAGAGTATGAGGAGTGAAAGTTAGCGCATGCAGGCGAGCGGTGGCTCAGGCAGGCGTGTCAGTTTAAACCTAATTCCTTTTTGGCATCCGCCAGCGAGACCGTCTGCCCGCCCTCCGCCTCCCGTTTCGCGGCGCGAAGTTCGAGCAGGTCTTCAACATCATCGAGTAATTCCTGCAAAGCAAGAAACTCTTCATACGGCAACACGACAAATTCCTTCTTGCCATTCTTGCTTAAAATTTCCGGGTGCAAGGTGATTCTGTTCATAGCTTTTAAGAATACGCGTCTCTGCGATGTTTGATTCGATAAATTAGCACTTTGTCGCCTACAGTCTCGAACACGCGTCCCCAGAGAGATACGGCCTCAGCCCCGGCAGGGGCGAAAGATAGTAGCCCATGGCGCGAGCCGTGGGATCAAGTAGTTAATAAGATTGAGCAGCCCCGGCAGGGGCGAAAGAAATTCGACCTTAAACATCTT
>DASQNL010000520.1:0-4338 GCA_035644995.1 Pyrinomonadaceae bacterium
ACCCCTCGATTGATTTCGGACTGGTGGACGTGATTCACCCGGACGTGTCGAAGGGCACGGGGCTGGCGGCCGTCGCCGCCGAGCACAAGCTCTCGCCCGCCGAAGTGATGGCCGTCGGCGACAATCACAACGACGTGGAGATGTTGGAGTTTGCGGGCACGCGCGTCGCCGTCTCGAACGCCGAGCCGCGCGTGCTCGAACTCGAAGGAATTCAAGTGACCGGCAGCAACGACGAAGACGGCGTCGCCGCCGCTATCGAGAAGTTTATTTTGCAGACGGAAACTACTACGAAAGGATGAGAAGCTGTCAGTTGTCCGTGGTCAGTTGTTCGTTGTTTGTGTCTCACAAGCGACCGGCCGAAGATGAAAGTGTCAACTTGGGCGGGAGGAAAACAACTGACCACGGACGACTGACGACGGACAAAGTTTATGGCAAACCGCATCGCAAACATCAAGACGAACCACGGCACGATCCGCTTCGAGTTGTTGGAGGAAGATGCGCCGAAGACGACCGATAATTTCATCAAGCTGGCCGAGCGAGGCTACTACGACGGCGTGATCTTTCATCGCGTCATCAGCGGCTTCATGATTCAGGGCGGCGACCCGACCGGCACGGGGCGCGGCGGCGAATCCGCTGGGGGCGGCAAGTTCGCAGACGAGATCAACCGTTCGTCCGAACTCTACCGCGGCGCATACGCGAAGGGCACGGTGGCGATGGCGAACGCCGGGCCGAACACCAACGGCTCGCAGTTCTTCATCATGCACGCCGACTATCCGCTGCCGCCGAGCTACAGCAAGTTCGGGCGCGTCATCGAAGGGCAGGAAGTCGTGGACGCTATCGCCACGGTCGAGAAAGACCGCAACGACAAACCGCGCACGGATGTCGTGATGGAGAAAGTGACCATCGAAGCGGGCGGAGGGCAATAGGAAGAAATGATAAACGCGGAACAATGAAGTAGAAGACAGAAAACAGGAGACAGAAAACAGGAGTAATACCAGCGCGCTTTATTCTGACTTCTGGATTCTGTTTTCTGTCTCCTGTTTTTCATTCATCGTTCCGCGTTCATAGTTTCTGTTTAGTCCTCGCCGATAGACGCCCCGCCCGTTCCGTCGAACCGCACGCGCAAGTTGTGATTGACCGGGCTGAAACCGCGCCCTAGTTGCGGCGAACGGCGGATGGCCTCGGTGACGTAATGCTTGGCCGCCCCGACCGCGCCGCCGAGGTTCATGCCGCGCGCGAGGCAGGCGGCGACGGCGGCGGCGAGCGTGCAGCCCGTGCCGTGCGTGGCATCCGTGTGGAGGCGCGGCGCGCGGAAGAGTTCGATGCGGCCGTCGTCGTCGAGCAAATCGAGGGCGTCGCCCACGAGGTGTCCGCCCTTGACGAGCACGGCGCGCGCGCCCATCTCGCGTATCAGCGAAGCGGCGCGGCGCATGTCCGCTTCCGTTTTGATTTCGAGTCCGGTGATGCGCTCGGCTTCGGGGATATTGGGCGTGACGAGGCGCGCGAGCGGCAGCAGTTCCGATTTCAGAGCGGCGAGCGCGGCGTCGTCGATCAGGTCGAAGCCGGAGGTCGAGCGCACGACCGGGTCAACGATTGCGCCGAGTTCGCGCAAGCCGGTTTCGCGGAGCAGGCGCGCGACTTCCGAGATCACTTCGCGCGTCGGGAGCATGCCGGTCTTCACGCCCGCGACGCGAAAGTCTTCGACCACGGGCAACACCTGCGCGCGCACGTCGGCCGCCGTCTGGTGCGCCGCGCCGAAAACGCCGGTCGTGTTCTGAAACGTCAGCGACGTGACGGCGGCGGTGGCGAAGCAGCCGAAGGCCGTGAAAGTTTTAATGTCGGCCACCACGCCCGCCCCGCCCGAAGGATCGAAGCCCGCGATGGTCAGCGCGACCGGCATGGCGTCAGTTATCGTCATCTTGTTCCCCGCCGATTTCTCTCAACTCCTTGACGACCACGTCGAGTTCGCTTTCATCGCCGAAGAGACGGATGGCGGCGACGCCCCGCGCGCCCGCTTCGATGACCTGCGGGATCGTCGTGCGCGTGATGCCGCCGAGCGCGATGAGCGGAAAGGGCGCGACGGCGTGCGCCGCTTCGCGCAAGGCTCCGAGGCCGAGCGGCGCGCCGTAAGCGTGTTTGGAGGGCGTGTCGAAAACGGGGCCGAAGACGGCGAAGTCCGCGTCGCCCGCGCTCGCGGCGCGCGCCTCCGCGAGCGAGTGGGTGGAGATGCCGATGAGGAAATCGCGCGGTGAGATGTCGCGCACGACCAGCGGGTCGAGCGAGCGCGAGGTGAGATGGACGCCGTCGGCGCGGGCGGCGAGCGCGATGTCGGCGCGGTCGTTGACGAGGAGGCGCGTTTGGCTGCCGCGCGTCAAATCGGCGGCGCGGCGCGTGAGTTCGTAGAGCACGCGCGGGCGCATCCGTTTCTCGCGCAGTTGCACCAGAGAGATGCGCGCCAGCACGCACGCGCCGACGAGCGCAAAGAGCCGCGTGAACTCCGCGCTCGACGACGTGGTTTCGCGGGTCGTGCGCCCGTCAGTGATCAGATAAGTGATCGGTTGGGTCAGGTCGAGCGGCATGTGTCGAAGGGGGCGCGGCCACGGTCGCCTCCGGCGCGGCGGCGGCGTTGCCGTCGAGCGCGCGGGTGGTACGACGGAAGTGTGCGATCTCCCAGAAGGCGAGGGCGAAATTGACGAGGCCGAGGGCGGTGACCGCGCCGCGCACCCAGCCGGAAGCGATGGCCTGCTGCAAGCCGTAGAGTCCCGTCTTTTGCACCACGTAGACGAGAAAAAAGTTGTCGCCCCAATCGCTCAGCCCGAACGGGTGAACCCACGGCAGAAACGTCAGCACGATGCCCGCTTCGAGGCACAGGATGATGTAGAAAATGACGGTTAATCTGCCGGACATAAAATAGAGGCCAGAGGTCAGAGGTCAGAGGTCAGAGGAAGCAGTCTTGACTGACCTCTGACCTCTGACCTCCAGCCTCTAGGTCTTCTGCGTTTGCAAGTCGCGCAGCTTGGCGGCGACGCCGCGATAGTTGACATCAGTGCCGTAAACTTCGGAGAAGACTTCGATGGCGCGTTCGAGGTCGCCCATCTGCTCGTAGACCGTGCCGAGTTCGAAGCGTAGAGCCTGATACTCGTCTTCGGTGTGGCCGGGGGCGTCCAAGCCCTTCTTGAACCACATCGCGGCGGGGCGCGGCATGTTTTTTTGCATGAAGCAGTGGCCGAGCATGTTGCAGCATTGGAGATAGCGCGGCGTGCCGTCCTGCGGCGCGGTGAGCGCGATGGCCGCCTGCAATTCTTCGACGGCCTGATCCACCAAGCCCATTTCGCGGTAGGCGAGCGCGGTATTGTAGTGCGTTTCGTAGTCGCCGGTCGGGGCGGGCGCATCCGCTTCCAGCTCGTCGCGAAACTCGTCGAACATGTCCGCGAAACCGGGATGGAGACTCGGCGGTTGCTGCGGCGGCGGCGGCGTCTCTTCCTCGCGCAGCGACGAGGGCGTCGTCGTCTGCGGCACGGGCGGCGCGGCGGGCTTCGCGTCAACCACGGCGGGCGCAGACTCTTCCACAGGGGCGATGAACAACTCCCCGCTGAGTTCTATATCCTCCGTCGCCGTCTCTTCAACCGGCTCGAAACTCTCGAATTGCGCGAACGTCTCAAACTCCGTCGAGTTCTCCGCGCTCGCCTCGGTCTCCGCCACGACCGAAGGCATCATGAAGGCGTCGTCCTCCGGCGCGAGTTGGCGGCGGCGGCTGGTGATCTCTTCATGCGCGCCGTACTGGCGTTCGAGCATGTCGAGCGTGTCGCGCGCGATGTCGGAATAGCCTTGCGCGAGGTAGTAGTCCACGCTTTCGAGTTCCTGCGCGAGCAGAGCTTTCACTCGCCCTTCGCTCGTCCCCTTTTCGGGCGCGAGCGCGGCATCGTCGAATGCGCCGACGCCGAGGTCGGTCGCGCCGAAAGCGGCCGTCCGCGCCGCCGCGCCGGACGAACGCGCCGCCCTGCCGTCTAAATCTTCGTTGAGATCGGCGAAGGATGAGTCGGGATCAATGGTGACGGCGGCCTCTTCCGCTTCCGGCGCGTCGTCCTCCGGCATGGCGAGGGAGTTCCATTCAAACTCGACCACGCCCGCGCCCGACGACGCGACGTGCGCGGGCGTCGTTTCTTCCGCGGCAAGAGCATCGACGCCGCTGCGCTCGATCACGTCATCGAACACCGGAACTTCCGCCGTGGCGGTTATCGGCGCGGGCGTCGCCTCCACTTCGGGCGGTTCATACCACGTCGCGTCCGCCTCGTCGTCCGCGCCGGCGGGTGCGTCGCCGAGTTCGCTGAGGCGTTC
>DASQNL010000521.1:0-2552 GCA_035644995.1 Pyrinomonadaceae bacterium
CCGTAAACCTTGCGTCCCGTGTCCGTCAGGCTTTCAGGGCCGGTGGGCTTGGCCGCCGCCGCCGCTTTCTTCTCCTCGTCGAGGCTGCCGACGCCGCCGCGCGTGTAGTAATCGTAGAGACCTTCGTTCGTATAGTCGCGCTGGATCAGGCGACCCGAAGGTGTGTAGTACTTCGAGGAGGTGAGCGTCACCGCCGTGCCGTATTCCATCGGGATGATGCTCTGGACGAGTCCCTTGCCGAAACTCGTCTCGCCGATGATGAGCGCGCGGTCGTGGTCTTGCAGCGCGCCCGCCACGATCTCGGAGGCCGAAGCGGAGTTGCGGTTGACCAAGACGACGAGCGGCACGTTATCGGGCGAACTGTTGCGCGACTCATAGGTGCGCTGGCTGCCCTCGATGCGTCCCTTCTGCGACAGGATCAACTGCCCGCGCTGCAAGAAGCGTTCGGCGACTTTGACCGCCTGATCGAGCAGGCCGCCGGGGTTGCCGCGCAAATCGAGCACGAGCGAGGTCATGCCCTGCTTGCGCAAATCTTCGAGCGCGGCGACGAACTCTTCGGCCGTGCTGCGATTGAAGCCGCGCGTCATGTCAACGTAGCCGACGCCGGGCTTGATGATGTAGGAATCGGGAATGGTCGGCTGGCCGACGGCGTCGCGCGTGATCTCGACCGTCTCCAGAGCCTTCGTCGCGGCGCGCTCGACCGTGACCTTGACGGTTGAACCCTTCGGGCCGCGCAGGCGGTCGCGCACGTCGCTCGAATTCTTGCCCTTGATCGTCTCGCCGTTCACTTGGACGATGCGGTCGGCGAAACGCAGACCGGCGCGCGTGGCGGGCGCGCCCGGAAAGGTGGCGAGAATATAGGTGTCGGTCTGCCCGGCGATGGTGCGGTCGCCGATGGTCGCGCCGATGCCGTAATACTCGGAACGCCAGTCGGCTTGCAGTTCCTCGAATTCCTTCGAGTCGTAGTAGTTCGAGTGGGGGTCGAGCGAGCGCAGCATGCCGATGATGGACGACTTGAAGGCGGCGTTGTAATCGATCTTCACGCCGTCCACGTAGTTCTCCTGCACGATGCTGAGAGCCTCCGCGAAGTCTTCCTCGATGGCGGCGGTTGCGCCGGAGGAGGCGGGAACGCGCGGGCGGGCGCGGCGGCCTGTCGCGCCCGAACCAGGCCCGACGTTGGGCGGCATCTGCTGTTGCTGTCCCTGCGCGCCGGTTCGACCGGGCGCGGGTTGTTGTGCGAAGACGAACGTGGGAAGCGAAAGCGCGACGAGCAGGAGCGCGACGAGGGCGGATGATATTTTTTGTTTCACTACGGGCAAACCTCTCAAGACCATTTTCCGCTGAGACCGAAAACAAAGGCGCGCCGGAAGCGTGGCCGCCGTGTGCGACGCGCCGCCGGGGGCAGTTTTTGTATAGTACTGGATGAGTGAAAGGGCGGCAAGGTTGCGTCTTGACCGGGCGCGCGGGCATCCAATTTCTCGGATGGGCAAAAGCAAACGGGTAAGGGGTAAAGGTGAAAGGGAAAAGGGATAAAGACAATTTTCGATGCTCTAAGACGGTTTCCTTTTACCCTTTCCCTTTCACCTTTACCCTTCTTCTTCGGGAATGGCTGTTTGTTACTTTCCCTCCGATAAATTAAAATGGCCGACAGCAATCAGCCAAGCACATTGCAAACGCAGTACGCCCGCGCCCGTCGCAGTTTTGCGCCACGGGGCGCGAGCCGGAGTGAAGGAGATTTTTCGCTATGAGCAGTCCTTACGATCCGAACAACCCGCACCACCCACACGACCCCGCCGCGCAGGGCGAGTTCATTGACGACCTGATGCTGCGCGACGACGAAGACGAGGCCGGACACGCGGCCGACCGCGAGCGCGTCTCTTCTTCGGTGCGCGACATCGCTTCGCGCATTCCCGAATCGCTCTCCTCCATCGGGCGCGACATCAGCCGCACCATCGAGCGCGCCATCTCGGCGAAGGATGATTATGTGGTGGCCGTCAAAGTGTCGCACGAGGCGCAGGAGAAGTTGGAGAATCTGGTGCAGGCGGGCGTCTTTCGCTCGCGCGCCGAGGCGGCCGCGTTCTTGATTGACGAGGGCATCAAATCGCAGACCCCGCTCTTTGAACGCGTGCAGCAGAAACTACACGAGATCGAACGCCTGCGCGCCGAACTGCGCGGCATGATCAACACGCCGCCGCAAACTTAAAGCTCTTAGTGTAAGTGCGCGCCTGTGTTGCAACCACTTTCGCGCTCCGGCCTTCAAAGTTTCGGAAGAGTTATGAAACGCGTTCTCGGCCTCGCCATCGTCATCTGTGCTTTCGCGTCCGCGGGCGCGCCCGTCGCCCTCGCGCAATCGGGTCGCGCGCGCCGCGCCGAGCCGCCGAAGGACGAACGCGCGGATAAGGCTGAGAAGTCTGATGCGGGAGATGAAGCGAACGACGCATCAAAGGACAGGGCGCGTGATGAAGGCGCGGCACAAGCCGTTGATGACGGCGAGAAGGTGTGGACGGGCAAGGAAGTCACCGTGCGCGCCGTGATCAAGTCGAGGCCGCTTC